>NZ_JBFRDQ010000005.1:0-74671 GCF_052113865.1 Allobosea sp. TAB14
GAGTAGTGCGTCGAGTGCGCCTTGTTCATCGTGGCGATGTCGGGCGTCACTGGCGGGCGGACATAGTCGTTGTAGTCGGTCGCGATCTTCACCCCGCCCGGCGTCTCGATCAGGAAAGTGGCGTGGCCGACGAAGGTGAGCCTTGCCTCGTCCTTCGCGAGCTGGACGCGCTGGATCGGCAGGCGATAGCTCGCCATCTCCGGACGGCAGCCGGGCTCGTTCGACTGGGCGCGGGCGTGGGCCGTCGCCAGCAGCGCGAAGGTGAGGCTCGCAAGCAGGCGCAACAGGATGGCGGGCAGGCTCACTGGCGGGCTCCAGCAGCATTCGGGCCAAATGAGTTCAGGTCATGGGAGCTTCCGGCAAAAGTCGTGCCGGGGGAAGGGGCCGCGCGCCGAGATGGYGGTTTCGTGACGGCGCTGGACAGAGCTTCTGCCTTCGGGCAATCGGGGCGTTCCGTCTTCGCGAGGACGCCATGTCGGTCGCAAACCGCCTCAGATTCGTCGCTCTGCTGTTCCTGGCCGGCGGCCTCGTCGCGTTCTTCTATGTTTTCCGGATTTCCGGCTGGGAGCGGGTCGATGGCGGCGCGCGCTTCCTCATTCCCGACACGGACGGGAAGCAATTCGTGAAGGCGGAGATACTGCCCCTGCTCGGCCAGTATGGCGGCATCGCCATCGGCTTGAGCGTCGTGCTGCTGATCTTCGCGCAGATCGCCGCGATGCGCCAACGCCGCGCGACCGCGGAGGGAAGGCCGCAGCCTCAGCCGGCCAGGATGAGGCCGCTTCGCTTCATCGCGCTCGTCGTGCTCTCGACTGTGATCGGATGCGGCCTGACGATCGGCTATCGCTGGTACGACTATGTCGCCAATGCCGCGAGCCCGTATGACGAGATTGGCATCGACATCAACAGCCGCCTGCCCGAGCCCTTGCGCGCCTGGGGCTGCAGCCGCTTGAAAGAGCGGTTCGCGCGCGCAATCCCGCCCTATGGCTGCAGCGATGCCAGCGGGCGCGCCTGGCGCTGAGACCGCGAATATGCCTCGTGCCGGCCTGCTCGCGGTTGCGGGCTTTGGCCGCGCTCGCTACATAGCGGCCAGATTTCCCGACATCCCGTCGCCAAGCGTTTGAAAGCGGAGCCCGCTCGCCCCATGTCCCGTCAGTTCATCTACCATATGCGCGGCCTGTCCAAGACCTATCCGGGCGGCAAGCAGGTGCTGAAGGACATCCACCTGTCCTTCTACCCGGACGCCAAGATCGGCGTGCTCGGCGTCAACGGTGCCGGTAAGTCGACCCTGCTCAAGATCATGGCCGGGTTCGACAAGGAGTGGACCGGCGAGGCCTGGGTCGCGGAAGGCGCGCGCGTCGGCTACCTGCCGCAGGAGCCGAAGCTCGACGAGACGCTGAACGTCCGCGACAACATCATGCTCGGCGTCGCACCGCAGAAGGCGATCCTCGACCGCTACAACGAGCTCGCCATGAACTATTCCGACGAGACCGCCGACGAGATGACCAATCTCCAGGACGAGATCGAAGCGAAGGGGCTGTGGGATCTCGAYTCCAAGGTCGACCAGGCGATGGACGCGYTGCGCTGCCCGCCSGACGACTGGGCCGTGGACAAGCTCTCGGGCGGCGAGCGTCGCCGCGTCGCGCTCTGCAAGCTGCTGCTGGAACAGCCCGAGCTCTTGCTGCTCGACGAGCCGACCAACCATCTCGACGCCGAGACCACCGCCTGGCTCGAAGGCCATCTGCGGAGCTATCCGGGCGCGATCCTGATCGTCACCCACGATCGCTACTTCCTCGACAACGTCACGAGCTGGATCCTCGAGCTCGATCGCGGCCAGGGCATCCCCTATGAGGGCAACTACTCGTCCTGGTCGGTGCAGAAGCAGAAGCGTCTCGCCCAGGAAGGCCGCGAGGACGTCTCGCGTCAGAAGACCCTGGAGCGCGAGCAGGAATGGATCTCGGCCTCGCCGAAAGCGCGCCAGGCCAAGAGCAAGGCCCGCATCCAGCGCTATGACGAGCTGGTGCAGAAGGCCTCGAACAAGGGCCCCGACACCGCCCAGATCATCATTCCGATCGCCGAGCGGCTCGGCAACAATGTCGTCGATTTCGASRAYCTSTCGAAGGGCTTCCAGGACAAGCTYCTGATCGACGGGCTSTCCTTCAAGCTGCCGCCGGGCGGCATCGTCGGCRTSATCGGSCCSAACGGCGCCGGCAAGACGACGCTGTTCAAGATGATCACCGGCGTCGAGAAGCCCGATGCCGGCACGATCAAGATCGGCGAGAGCGTCCAGCTCGGCTATGTCGACCAGAGCCGCGACTCGCTCGACGACAAGAAGAACGTCTGGGAGGAGATCTCGGGCGGCAACGACATCATCTATCTCGGCAAGAAAGAGATCAATTCGCGGGCTTATTGCTCGGCCTTCAACTTCAAGGGCGGCGACCAGCAGAAGAAGGTCGGCTCGCTCTCGGGCGGTGAGCGCAACCGCGTCCATCTCGCCAAGATGCTGAAGAGCGGCGCCAACGTCCTGCTGCTCGACGAGCCGACCAACGACCTCGACGTCGATACGCTGCGCGCGCTCGAAGAGGCGCTGGAGGATTACGCCGGCTGCGCCGTGATCATCAGCCACGATCGCTGGTTCCTCGACCGCATCGCGACCCACATCCTCGCCTTCGAGGGCGACAGCCATGTCGAGTGGTTCGAGGGCAACTTCGCCGAATACGAGGAGGACAAGCAGCGCCGCCTCGGCATCGACTCGACCATCCCGAAGCGCATCCAGTACAAGAAGTTCACGCGCTGAGCCTTCCGATTCGGAACTGAAAAAGCCCCGCGACAGCTCGTCTGTCGCGGGGCTTTTCCGTTTGCCGGCTGTGACTCGGCCGCACGTCCCGCTGCATTATGCCGCAATGCCCGGCACGCTGCCCGGCCATGCCCCGATCATCGGTCACTTTAAGGTCGGCTTAAGGTAGGTCTCCTTACGACGAGGCGGAATCCAAAGCTTCGTCAGGCTTTGGATTCTCCAAGGTAAGTCTAGAGCCGGTTCAATTATTGAACGGCATCTTCTCTGCGTAACGCGAAGGTCGGCTATGAGCAGCGAGTATATCCAGGATATGGTTGAAAATCTGAAGGATGGCCGCCTGTCACGGCGTTCCTTCATTCGGAAATTGGCGGCGGTCGGCATCACCGCCCCGATCGCGAGCCAGATTCTGGCCTGGAATGGCGTGGCGATGGCGAATGCCACGCTCGAATACAAGCCGACCAAGGCCGGTGGTGGCGGCCCGCTCAAGATGCTGCTCTGGCAGGCGCCGACCCTGCTGAACCCGCATTTCGCCTCGGGCACCAAGGACCAGATCGCCTCGCGCATCTTCTACGAGCCGCTGGCCGGCTGGGACAAGGAGGGCAATCTCTTCCCGCAACTCGCTGCCGAAGTTCCCAGCAAGGCCAATGGCGGCCTGTCCGAGGACGGCAAGACCGTGACCTGGAAGCTGAAGCCCGGCGTGAAGTGGCATGACGGCAAGCCGTTCACGGCCGATGACGTCGTCTTCACCTGGGAATACGCCGCCGACCCGGCGACCGCCGCCTACACCACCGGCGCCTATGCCAACATCRAGGTCGAAAAGGTCGACGATCTCACGGTCAAGGTGATCTTCAAGGAGCCGACCCCGTTCTGGGCCGATCCTTTTGTCGGCGTCGCCGGCATGATCATCCCGAAGCACCATTTCGGCGAGTACAAGGGCGCCAAGTCGCGCGAGGCCCCGGCCAACCTCAAGCCGGTCGGCACCGGCCCCTACAAGTTCGTCGAGTTCAAGCCGGGCGACATCATCCGGACCGAGCGCAACACCGAGTATCACGTCGCGAACCAGCCCTTCTTCGACACCTTCGAGGTCAAGGGCGGCGGTGACGCGGTCTCGGCGGCGCGCGCCGTGCTGCAGACCGGCGAATACGACTATGCCTGGGACTCGCTGGTCGAAGAGGATGTGCTCAAGCGCATGGAGACCGGTGGGCGCGGCAAGGTCAGCGTCGCGGTGGCCGGTGACATCGAGTTCATCACGCTGAACACGACCGATCCGTGGACCGAGGTCGACGGCGAGCGCTCGAGCAAGAAGACCAAGCACCCGACGCTGWYGGACCCGGCCGTGCGCCAGGCGATCAACCTGCTGATCGACCGCGACTCGATCCAGAAGTTCATCTATGGCCGCGCCGGCATCCCGACCGCGAGCTTCGTCAACCAGCCGAAGCAGTTCAAGTCGGAGAAGCTGAAATACGAGTTCAGCATCGCCAAGGCGAACCAGATCCTCGACGATGCCGGCTGGAAGAAGGGCTCCGACGGCATCCGCGAGAAGGATGGCAAGAAGCTCAAATACGTCTTCCAGACCTCGATCAACGCGCCGCGCCAGAAGGTCCAGGCGATCATCAAGCAGGCCTGCCAGAAGGCCGGTATCGAGCTCGAGCTGAAGTCGGTCACGGCCTCGGTGTTCTTCTCGTCGGACGTCGCCAACCCCGACACCTACACCAAGCTCTATACCGACATCGAGATGTACACCACGACGCAGCCGCAGCCCGATCCGGAGCGCTTCCTCAACCAGTTCACCTCCTGGGAAGTCGCCAGCAAGGAGAACAAGTGGCTGGGCCGCAACGTCTCGCGCTACACCGACCCGGAGGCCGACAAGGCCTATCGGGAGGCGCAGAAGGAGCTCGATCCGGCCAAGCGCGCAGCGCTGCTGATCAAGGTCAACGAGATCTTCTGCGAGGCCAATGTCATCCTGCCGGTCCTGTCGCGGACGAAGGTGGTCTCCGCTGCGCAGAACCTCGCGCATGACCACTCGGGCTGGGACGTCGATACCTGGAACCTGGGGGCCTGGTATCGCAGCTGAGCCATGAGCAACCCCTCGCCGGGAGCTTTCCGGCGAGGGGCCGCTCTAAAGACCTCCGATCCATCGCCATGCCCCATTGGGCGTGAAGCGGTGATCTCGCCATGCAAAGGCCCGGTGGATTTGATCCGCCGGGCCAGACCAGTTTCCGGGCCGGCGGTCTAACGAGATCCATGCGCCAGAGTGCAGAGCGCTGCCCGGTCAGCTACAGATTTGGGCCTCGACCGATGCCATGGCGTCCCGATAGGAGCGGACATGGATGCCGTCATGGGTGCTGTCCGGCTTGGCGAAGCCCTCGGTTCCGTCGCGGGTGCCGGCGAAGGGGTCGATGAAGGTGCAGGCGTGGCGATCGCAGGCCCGCTTCAGCCTCTCGGACAGCGCGACCACCGCTGCCGGCTCGTAATATTTGATCATTCCGGGCTCCGCCGGGGGAACCGCGGCGACGAAGACCTTTGTGGACAGAGCGGCCGCGCTGGCGATCAGCCGGTCGGCATTGCGTTCGAAGGCGTCGAGGTATTTCGGCTGGGTCGGCTTGCGTTTGCGATGCAGATCGTTGGTGCCGATCAGGATGACGATGCTGCCGGGCTTCTTCGTAAAGGCGAATGTCGCCCAATGGCCGTTCATATCCGTCATCTTGGCGCCGCTGATGCCGGCATTGACGACATTGCGGCCGCAGAGGCGATGGGTCGCGTTGATCATCTCGGCATTGGAATCGCCGGCGATGAAGACATAGTCGGGATCGGCCTCGCCGATATGGGCGTTGATGACCGCGAGCCGGGCCAGTAACGGGAAGTTCTCCGCCGGTTTGCGCAGCGCGAGATAGGTGCCGGTGGCGGCGGCGGCGACGAGCACCATGGCGAGGGCGGTAAGGACGCGGCGGGAGCGGAGCCAGCCAGTAAACGCATCCGGCGCCGGCAGGCGCGCGAGCAGGCTTGCTTCGGTCGCAAGGAGGCGGGGGCGTAGCTTCATGGCGTTCTTTTCGACGAGATGCCAGGAGAGGAAGGCGAGAGCGAAGGCCAGGCACCAGGAGATGGCGGCATTGGCCCACCAGGACTGGCCCGCGCCGAAGGTCGCGACCACGGCCTGCTGGATCGGGAAGCCGTAGAGGAACAGGCCGTAGGAATAGTCGCCCGACGAGACCAGCCAGCTGCGGCGCGGGCTGGTGAGCCCGAGGAAGGCGGTGAGATAGGCGCAGGGCAGGGCGATCAGGTAGTCGCCGCCGGGGACGCTCAGCCCCAGCAGCGTCGCGGCGAGGGCCAGCGCGAACAGCGCCTTGCTCCAGATGATCCGCTTCCGGAACAGATAGACGCCGATTCCATAGAGGAAGCAGAGGATCAGCACGGGGCCCGAAACGGTGACGCCCGGCTGGTGACGCCTGATCAGAACGTAGATGACGAAAATGACGGCGTGGACGATGAGGATCGTTGCAAGCGCGCGATCCTCCCGGCGCAACAGCCCCAGCGCGGTGATGCCGGCGATGATCAGGTAGCAGTACAGTTCCCAGGGCAGGGTCCAGAGCTGGCCGTTGACCAGTCCTGACCAGGGATTGCCCAGAAACACGCCCGGCAGGAGAAACTGGACGACGCCGAGGATGTTCAGGAAATACTGCCGGAAGAGCGGACTGCTAAAATACTCCGTCAGCGGCAGCGTCGTGAAGATCGCGCCGATGATGATGGCGGCGGCAAAGGTCTCCACGGCGAGCGCCGGCACCAGCCGGATCAGGCGCAGGCCGAGAAAGGAGATCAGCGACCGGCAGCGCTCGAGGCTGCCGGCGACGAGAAAGCCGCTGAGCGCGAAGAACATTGGCAGGATCAGCGCGACCGCCGGGCGCCATGCGCCGCCGAAGACACGCAACGTCTCGCCGACGCCATAGGCCACGCCGACCGCATGGGTGACGATGACGAGGGTCGAGAGCAGCAAGCGCAGATAGTCGAAGCCGGCCGGCCGGTTGGCGGCGGCGGCCAGGCGCTCGGCGAAGGAGGGGCCGTTCAGCCGCCACCACCCCGTGCCCGCACCAGCGGTCGCGGCCCGAGCGGCCGGCCCGGCCGCCTCGACCGATACATCGTCTTGCCGTCTCACGGCGCGTCTTCCCTGCCGGTCGATCAGTGCTTCGGCTTGCCGCCGACGAGGATGCTGGCGTCGACATCCTTGATGTCGCGCTTGCCGCAGAGCGCCATGGTGACGTCGAGCTCCTTGCGGATGATGTCGAGCGCGGCCGTCACGCCCTGCTCGCCCATCGCACCGAGCCCGTAGAGGAAGGCGCGGCCGATGAAGGTGCCCTTGGCGCCGAGCGCGACCGCCTTGAGCACGTCCTGACCCGAGCGGATGCCGCCGTCGAACAGCACCTCGATGCGGTTGCCGACCTGCTCGACGATGCCGGGCAGGGCCTCGATCGAGGACAGCGCGCCATCGAGCTGGCGGCCGCCATGGTTCGAGACGATCAGGGCGTCGGCGCCGCTTTTCGCGGCCATCTCGGCGTCCTCGGGATCGAGGATGCCCTTCAGGATCAGCTTGCCGCCCCATTGCTCCTTGATCCACTGGACATCGTCCCAGTTCAGCTTCGGGTCGAACTGGCTGGCGGTCCAGGAGGAGAGCGAGGACATGTCAGCGACGCCGGTGACGTGGCCGACGATGTTGCCGAACTGCCGGCGCGGCGTGTCCAGCATCTTCAGGCACCAGCGCGGCTTGAAGGCGAGGTTGATGAGATTGGCCAGCGTCGGCTTCGGCGGGGCGGAGAGGCCGTTGCGGATGTCCTTGTGGCGCTGGCCGAGGATCTGCAGGTCGAGGGTCAGGACCAGCGCCGAGCAGCCCGCCGCCTTGGCGCGCTGGATCAGGCGGGAGATGAAGTCGCGATCCTTCATCACATAGAGCTGGAACCAGAAGGGCGCGCTGGTGTGGTTCGCGACATCCTCGATCGAGCAGATGCTCATGGTCGAGAGCGTGAAGGGCACGCCCGCCTTGGCGGCGGCCTTGGCGGCGAGGATCTCGCCGTCGGCGTGYTGCATGCCGGTGAGGCCGGTGGGAGCGAGCGYGACGGGCATCGCAACCGGCTGGCCGATCATCTCGCTGGCGAGCGAGCGGTTCGTCATGTYGACGGCGACGCGCTGGCGCAGCTTGATCTTGGCGAAGTCGGCCTCGTTGGCGCGATAGGTGCCCTCGGTCCAGGCGCCGGAATCGGCGTAATCGTAGAACATGCGCGGCACGCGGCGCTTCGCCAGCAGGCGCAGATCTTCGATGGTCAGGGGCTGGGCCATGGTCGTTGCGGCTCCAAATTCCTCTCGGCATTGCCTTCGCGAAAACCGATTTTCGCCACGACAATGCCCTGGACAGTCGAGACCTGCTCGGTCGCACAGATGGCGGTGGCAGGCAACACTCCCGGAGCAGGCCGCTATGCCGCAGGCGACGGGGTCGGGGCAGTTGCAGGCAAAACGGAGCGGCTACATTCCGCAAAGTCAGGCTCCGGCCGGCAAGGCTCGGCGGGTGCCTTCTCGCTCGGGGTGGCGTGCGGCGACGGCCCTTTGGGGAGGCGGCATGGCATTCCCGCCTCGGGTGAAGGCGAATTCCATCCCGACGCTTCGTTCCCCATAGAGGTCAGAGCCGGGTGATCTTGGCGAAGTCTTAAATCACAACGTTTCGTCTGCCTTGCCTTTGGCCTCGACAAGGTCGAATTTTCGGTCAATTCTTTATTGCCGGCTTGCGGATTGCGGTCCGAGGGCTGGTGGGCGCGGCTTCGAGGGATATGGCGATGGCGACCGGAACCGTTAAATGGTTCAATACCGAGAAAGGATACGGCTTCATTCAACCGGCGGACGGCGGCAAGGATGTGTTCGTGCACATCACTGCCGTAAAGGAAGCCGGCATGATGACGCTGACGGAAGGGCAGAAAATCGCGTTCGAGCTCAAGACGGAGCGCGGCAAGACTGCGGCAGGGGATCTGAAGCTCCTCTGAACCAACCGATCTCGTGACCTATGCGACCCGCCGCTCCGGTTGGAGCGGCGGAGAATTGTCCCATCGTCGATGGGCGCTGCCGTGAACAAGGTCGGCCTGCCCTGCGCGGCCGGACGGTGGAGCCGTCAGTCAGGCAGATCCGRGGACGCACCCCAGGCCATCCCCAATTCACCAGGCTCAGAAACCACAGCCGCGCTGCGCGAGACGTTCGGCGCAGGCTCGCCGCCGAACACCGTCCTGTTTTCCGCACGATAATTCGCTTGCACGAACGACGTTTTCGACATAAAGATATCTTTATATCTTTTTTCGAGCGTAGGAGGTGTTTGCGTGCGACAGCCGACGGCATTGTCCTCCGATGTGCTTCTGGCAGGCCTGAGGGCGGCCGGCGAGGAGACGCGGCTGCGCATCATCGCGCTGCTCTCCGAAGGCGAGCTTTCGGTCTCGGACCTCACCGATATTCTCGGCCAGTCGCAGCCGCGCATCTCACGCCATCTTAAGCTCCTGGCCGAGGCCGGGCTGGTGCGGCGCTCGCGCGAGGGCGCCTGGGCCTTCTTCCGGCTCGACGAGACCGGGCCGGGCGGGGCCTTCGCCGCCTCGCTCGCCGCATGGCTCGATCTGAGCGATCCGGTGCTCGCCGCCGACCGTGAAAGGCTCGCCGCCGTCAGGGCGACGCGGGCCGAGGCCGCGCAAAGCTATTTCGCCAGCGTCGCGCGCGACTGGGACCGGTTGCGCGGCTTGCACGTGCCCGATCATGTCGTCGAGGCGGCGGTCGAGCGGGCGGTGGGCGAGGGCACGCCCGGCGCGATGCTCGATCTCGGCACCGGAACGGGGCGGATGCTGGAGCGGATCGCGCCGAAATTCGGCCGGGCCGTCGGCGTCGACGCCAACCATGCGATGCTGGCGGTGGCGCGCGCCAATCTGGAGCAGGCGGGGCTCTCGCGCGTCGAGCTCAGGCAGGGCGACATCTATGCTTTGCCCTTCGCGCGCGGCTCCTTCGATCTCGTCGTCGTCCATCAGGTGCTGCATTTCCTCGACGATCCCGGCCGGGCGGTGCGCGAGGCTGCGGCCATGCTGGCGCCGGGCGGTCGGTTGATCGTGGTCGATTTCGCCCCGCATGAGATGGAATTCCTGCGCAGCGAGCATGCGCATCGCCGGCTTGGCTTCTCGCGTCAGCAGATCGCAGGCTGGTTCACCGAAGCCGGGCTCGCCTGCGATCTCTCGCAGGAGGTGACGCTCGCCGATGGCGGCTCGGGTCAGCTCCCGGTCATGCTCTGGCGCGGGCGCGACCGGCGCGTCCAGGCCGATCCGCCGGCCCGCAAGATCAATCTCGAGGTTGCCTGATGAATGCCTTTCGCCCGAGCCGGCACGGTTCGCGCCGTCCGCGCGTCTCCTTCGAATTCTTCCCGCCGAAGTCGGAGGAGATGGAGGTTGCTCTCTGGGAGAGTGTGCGCCGGCTCGAGCCGCTCGGCCCCAGCTTCGTCTCCGTGACCTATGGCGCCGGTGGCTCGACCCGCGAGCGCACCCACGCCACGGTGAAGCGCATGGTCGAGGAGACCGCGCTGAAGCCTGCTGCGCATCTCACCTGCGTCTCGGCCTCGAAAGCGGAAGTGGACGAGGTGATCCGTTCCTATTGGGATGCCGGCGTGCGCCATGTCGTGGCGCTGCGTGGCGACCCGGCCGGCGGCCTCGGGACGACCTACGAGGCGCATCCGGAGGGCTATCACCAGACCTCCGATCTCGTGGCCGGCCTGAAGGCGATCGGCGATTTCGAGGTCACGGTCTCGGCCTATCCGGAGAAGCATCCGGAGGCCGCCTCGCTCGATGCCGACATCGATGCGCTGCAGAAGAAGGTCGATGCCGGCGCGACGCGGGCGATCACCCAGTTCTTCTTCGATAACGACGTCTATTTCCGCTATCTCGACAAGGTTCGCGCGCGCGGCATCGAGATCCCGATCCTGCCCGGCATCGTGCCGGTGCAGAACTTCAAGCAGACGGCGAGTTTCGCCCGCAAGACCGGCGCCAGCGTGCCGCAATGGCTGGCCGACCGTTTCGAGGGGCTGGAGGACGACGCCGCGACGCGCCGGCTGGTGGCGGCGGCCGTCTGCGCCGAGCAGGTGCTCGACCTGATCGACCGCGGCGTCACCGATTTGCATTTCTACACGATGAACAAGGCCGACCTCGTCTACGCCATCTGCCATCTCGTCGGCCTCAAGCCCGAGAAGCCGGCGGCGCAGGCCGTGGCGGCGGAGTAGACTGATGTCCGACTACAAGCCAGCTCCGGTCGATGGCGCCGAGATCGAGCGCTCGCTGCGCGAGGCCGCGCGTGAACGCATCCTCGTGCTCGATGGCGCGATGGGGACGCAGATCCAGGACCTCAAGCTCTCGGAAGCCGATTTCCGCGGCGAGCGCTTCAAGGGGTTCAACCACGACCTCAAGGGCAACAACGACATCATCGCCCTGACGCAGCCCGACGCGCTGCGCGACATCCATCTCGCCTATTTCCGGGCCGGTGCCGACATCGTCGAGACCAACACCTTCTCCGGCACCTCGATCGCCCAGGCCGATTACGGCATGGAGGCGCTGGTCTATGAGCTGAACGTCGAATGCGCCCGCATCGCCCGCGAGGCAGGGGCCATCGCGCAAAAGGAGGATGGCCGCCGCCGCTATGTCGCCGGCGCCATCGGCCCGACCAACCGCACGCTCTCGATCTCGCCGGACGTCAACAATCCCGGCTTCCGGGCCGTGACCTTCGATCAGGTCCGCGACGCCTATGCCGAGCAGGTGACGGGGCTGATCGACGGTGGCTCGGAACTGCTGCTGATCGAGACGATCTTCGACACGCTCAACGCCAAGGCCGCGATCGTCGCGATCGAGCAGGTGTTCCGGGCCAAGGGCATCCGCCTGCCGGTGATGATCTCCGGCACGATCACCGATCTCTCCGGCCGCACGCTGTCGGGCCAGACGGTCGAGGCCTTCTGGAACGCTGTGCGCCATGCCGCGCCGCTGACGGTCGGGCTCAACTGCGCGCTCGGCGCGCGCGAGATGCGGGCGCATATCAAGGACATGTCGCGTGTCGCCGACACGCTGGTCTGTGCCTATCCCAACGCCGGCCTGCCCAATGAATTCGGCCTTTATGACGAACGGCCCGAAGCCACGGCCAAGATGCTGGCCGAGTTTGCCGATGCCGGCTTCGTCAATGTCGTCGGCGGCTGTTGCGGCACCACCCCGGATCACATCCGTGCCATCGCCGGGGCCGTCGCCGGCAAGGCGCCGCGCCAGATGCCGGAGGTGAAGCCCTATCTCAGGCTCGCGGGTCTGGAGCCCTTCACGCTCGACGAGACCATCCCCTTCGTCAATATCGGCGAGCGGACCAACGTCACCGGCTCGGCGAAGTTCAGGAAGCTCGTCACGGCCGGCGACTATGCGGCCGCGCTCGACGTGGCGCGCGACCAGGTCGCCAACGGTGCGCAGGTCATCGACATCAACATGGATGAGGGCCTGCTCGATTCCGAGAAGGCGATGACGGAGTTCTGCAACCTGATCGCCTCGGAGCCGGATATCAGCCGCGTTCCGATCATGGTCGATTCCTCGAAGTTCCATGTCATCGAGGCCGGGCTGAAGACGATCCAGGGCAAGCCGATCGTCAACTCGATCTCGATGAAGGAGGGCGAGGCGGCTTTCCTCGAACATGCCCGCATCTGCCGGAACTACGGCGCGGCCGTCGTCGTCATGGCCTTCGACGAGGCCGGCCAGGCCGACACCTATGCTCGCAAGRTCGARATCTGCMMGCGCGCCTACAAGCTCCTGACCGAGGAGATCGGCTTCCCGCCCGAGGACATCATCTTCGACCCGAACATCTTCGCGGTGGCGACGGGCATCGAGGAGCACGACAATTACGGCAACGATTTCATCGAGGCCACGAAGACGATCCGCGAGACCCTGCCGCATGCGCATGTCTCGGGCGGTGTCTCCAACCTGTCCTTCTCGTTCCGCGGCAACGAGAAGGTCCGGGAGGCGATGCACTCGGTCTTCCTGTACCACTGCATCAAGGTCGGCATGGATATGGGCATCGTCAATGCGGGCCAGCTCGGCTCCTATGACGATCTCGACCCCGAACTGCGCGAGCTCTGCGAGGATGTCGTCCTCAACCGCCGCAAGGATGCGACCGAGCGGCTGCTTGAGGCGGCGCCGCGCTTCAAGGGCGATGGTTCGGTCGCGACGTCCGGCAAGGACCTGGCCTGGCGGGAGCTGCCGGTCGAGAAGCGGCTTGAGCATGCGCTGGTCGCCGGCATCACCGAATTCATCGATATCGACACGGAAGAGGCGCGGCTGAAGGCCGAGAAGCCGCTCCATGTCATCGAAGGGCCGCTGATGGCCGGTATGAACGTGGTCGGCGATCTGTTCGGCGCCGGCAAGATGTTCCTGCCGCAGGTGGTGAAGTCGGCCCGCGTGATGAAGCAGGCCGTCGCCTATCTCATGCCCTATATGGAGGAGGAGAAGCGCCTGAATGGCGGCGGCGAACGCTCGGCCGCCGGCAAGGTGCTGATGGCGACGGTGAAGGGCGATGTCCACGAYATCGGCAAGAACATCGTCGGCGTCGTGCTCCAGTGCAATAATTACGAGGTCATCGACCTCGGCGTGATGGTGCCGACGCAGAAGATCCTCGACACGGCACGCAAGGAAAACGTCGATATCATCGGGCTCTCCGGCCTGATCACGCCCTCGCTCGACGAGATGGTGACCGTCGCCTCCGAGATGGAGCGCGAAGGGTTCGACATCCCGCTGCTGATCGGCGGGGCGACGACGAGCCGCGTCCATACGGCGGTGAAGATCCATCCGGCCTATGAGAAGGGCCAGACGGTCTATGTTACCGACGCGTCGCGCGCTGTCGGCGTGGTCTCGACCCTGCTCTCGCAGGAGCAGAAGCCGGCCTATGTCGACGGCATCAAGGCCGAATACGCCAAGGTTGCCGCCGCCCATCGCCGCTCGGAGGCCGACAAGCAGCGCCTGCCGCTGGAGAAGGCGCGCGCCAACGCCTTCAGGCCGGACTGGACGAGCTATCTGCCGCCGAAGCCGAGCTTCCTCGGCACCCGCGTGTTCCGGACCTATGACATCGCCGATCTCGTGCCGGTGATCGACTGGACGCCGTTCTTCCAGACCTGGGAGCTGAAGGGCCGCTTCCCGGCGATCCTGGAGGACGAGAAGCAGGGCGAGGCGGCGCGCGCGCTCTGGGACGATGCGCAGGCGATGCTGAAGCGCGTCGTCGAGGAGCGCTGGTTCAACCCGAAGGCGGTGATCGGCTTTTGGCCCGCGAACGCCGTCGGTGACGATATCCGCCTCTATACCGGCGAGAGCCGGGTTCTGGGGCTATGCGCCGGATGAGGCCTTCTCCAACGAGGATCTGATCCGCGAGGAATATCAGGGCATCCGTCCCGCGCCGGGCTATCCGGCCCAGCCCGACCATACGGAGAAGGCGACGCTGTTCGAGCTGCTGCAGGCGGAGCGGCGCGTCGGCGTGAAGCTCACCGAGAGCTATGCGATGTGGCCGGGCTCCTCGGTCTCGGGCCTCTATCTCTCGCACCCGGAGGCCTATTATTTCGGCGTCGCCAAGGTCGAGCGCGACCAGGTCGAGGACTATGCCAAGCGCAAGGGCATGAGCATCGAACAGGTCGAGCGCTGGCTGGCGCCGATCCTGAACTACGACGCCAGCGCCTATCGGTTGCAGGCGGCGGAGTAGGCAGGCAGCAGGCGTCATGCCCGGCTCGACTCGGATTCTCCAGCTGGGGGCCGAGCCCAGCGTCCCCTCCTGAACGAGAGCCTCGGCTCTGCGCTTCGCTACGCCCGGGAATGACGCCGCGAATGCCGATTATACAGATCGGACTTGTTGAATTGTCGCGCCGGCTCGTTTAACCCGCGCCGGTCGGGAGTTGCCCGGCGGCAAGCCGGGCGGAGTGACCATGGCCGACGATAACGACGATTACGTCTACGACGAGGCGACGGGCGAGTGGCGCCCGGCTTCGGAGGTGGCGGCTGCGGCTGCCGCGACCGCACGCGTCGAGGTCCGCGATGCCGCCGGCAATGTGCTGGCCGACGGCGATTCCGTCGTTCTGATCAAGGATCTCAAGGTGAAAGGCGCCGGCCAGACCCTGAAGCAGGGGACGGTGATCCGCTCGATCCGCCTGACTGATGATCCCGACGAGATCGATTGCCGCCACGATGCGATCAAGGGGCTCGTGCTGCGCACCGAGTTCGTGCGCAAGCGCTGAGGCGCCGGCGACCGGCGCGCTGCGCCGGGGCCTATACGAGACTCACTGTGCCAGGCGCAATGGCGGGCTTGCCAGGGGACGATCGAACATCTGCAAGGTGTTGCCGCCGGTCATGCCGGCGACGTGAAGCGCGGCATGGGCCTCGGCGAAGAGGGCCGCGGGATCGCGGTGGCGTTCGCCATTGAGGACGACGGCGCCGATCGAGATCGTGAAGTCGATCACCGCATGTCCGCGCATGATCGGGCGGGACAACAGATGCTGCGCGTTCTCGAGACTGGCGGCGAGGCGCTGCTGCCCGGCCGACATCCGCAGCAGCAGGGCGAACTGGCTCTTGCCGATGCGGCTGCTGGCGAAAGCATCGGGGAAGAGCCGGGCGAGCCGCTCTTCGAAGCGGAGCAGCAATTCATCGCTGGCTGCTGGCCCGAAAGCATCGACGATGTCGTGAAAATCATCGATGTCGAGCATAATCAGCGCGAAGGTTTCCTGTTCGAGGCGCCGGTCGAGCAAGGTCTGGGCGACGAGGTCCTCGAAGCTGCGCCGAGCCGAGCGCTCGACGAGTGGATCGCGCTGCTTCAGCGTGGCGAGGCCTGTCCAAAGGCCTTTCTCGGCGGTGACATCCTGCTTCGAGCCGAAGATGCGGAACGGGCGGCCATGCTGATAGCCGACGCCGACGATCAGGCGCATCCAGCGCTTCTCGTTGCTTGCGGTGCGAATGCGGCAGTCGAGGGAGAAGGCCTCGCCGGTGCGGATCGCCTTGCTGCGCAGCCGATCCATCTCGGTGCGCGAGCTTTCCTCATAGAGGTCGAGGATCGAGGAACGCTGGATCGTGGAGCCACGCTGCAGGCCGAACAGATCGTAGACCCCGTCGGTCCAGCTCAGCGACACGTTTGCGAGATTGCACTCCCAGGCTCCGATGGAGGAGGGCTTGCCGGAAACCCGACAGAGCTCCGAAGCGATGCGCTGCTGCTCGATGTTCAAGGCCATCCCCTCCGGTCGCCTAGCCGGACAAACTACAATAGAGCAGGGGAGTTAAGCGAGCCTTGTGAGAGCTTCCCGGGGCATGCGGCTCCTCACGGGATCGCGATCAGGCCATGCGCGCGCCCTGCGTCGCGGCGAGCAGGTCGCGTAACGTCGTGATCGTGGAGGAATCGGCGACGCCGTCGACCTTCTCCGGGCGCCAGTGGCGCTGGAAGGCGGCGACGACCGCTTCCAGCTTCTCGTCGAAGACGCCGTCGACCGCGACGCCATAGCCGAGCATGGCGAACATGGCCTGCAGCGCCTCGACCGGCTGGCCGCTCTCGCCACGGGCGAAGAAGCGCCCGCCGCGAATCGGTGGGGCTTCGGTCCAGAGGCCGACGCCGCCTTCTGCGAAATGCCGCCAGGGAAATTTCTCGCCGGGGTCGATCTTGCGGCCGGGCGCAACGTCCGAATGGGCGAGCACCCGCTCGGGCGGGATCGACCAGCGCTCGCAGATGTCGCGGCAGAGGTTCAGCGTCGCTGCGATCTGGGCGTCGGGAAAGTCGGGCAGGCCGCCGGGGTGGCCGGGATTGGCGATCTCGATGCCGATCGAGCAGGAGTTGATGTCGGTCTCGCCGGCCCAATGCGAGGCGCCGGCATGCCAGGCACGCCGGCCCTCCGGCACGAGCTGGAGCGTATGGCCGTTCTCGAAGACGAAATAATGCGAGGAGACCTGCGAGACCGGGTTGCACAGCCATTGCAGCGCCTCTCCCGCGACCGGCATGCCGGTGTAGTGCAGGATCAGCATGTCGGGCCGGCGGCCGGGCGTGCCGTCGGGGTTCTTCCGCTCGCCATGGTTGGGCGAGGGGAAGATCTTGGCGGCGAAGCGGCTGTCCGGTCCGGCTGAGGCGGGATTGGCTGCGGCGGAGCTGACGATCTCGTCCATGGGATGGCGTGTCAGGCGGGCTGATGCGAGAGGCGGCGATGCAGGCCGCGCTCGTGCTGGATCGCATCCCAGGCGGCATTGATGGCCGCGAGACGCTTGGTCGCGATCGCGACGGCTTCGGCCGGAAGGCCGCGCGCGATCTCGCGGTCCGGATGCGTCGCCGCGACGAGGCGGCGATAATGCCGTTTCAACTCGTCGTCGTTCATCTCGCGGTTGGCGCCGATGACCAGATAGGGATCGTCGCGCCGGCGGACATGCCGCGCCTCGATGCGGGCGAAGTCGCTGTCGGCTATGCCGAAGATACCGGCGACGGCACGGAGATAGGCATGCTCGGCCTCATGGATCGCGCCATCGGCGGCAGCGATCAGGAAGAGGCCGTCGAGCACGTCCTCCAGCAGCGCCGGTTCGTCATGGAACGCGCCCGCGATCTGCGTGGCATAGGCCTCGAAGCCGGCGCTGGTCTGCTTGGCGAGATTGAACAGCGCCTCGACACGCTCCTGCTGATCGGCCGGCACGTCGACGATGCGCCGGAACGCGGTGACCTCGTCACAGGTCACGACACCGTCTGAGCGCGCCATCTTGGCGGCCAGCGCGACGAGGCCGGTGGTGAAGACGAGCTCGCGTGGGGCCGGGCCGAAGGGAGCGCCTTCGCGATCGATCAGCACATGCCCGGCGAGAGCCCCCAGGAGCGCGCCCAACGGGCCGCCCAGCGCGAGCCCAAGCCCGCCGCCACCGAGCGCACCCCAGAATGATGAAGCCATAAAAGGCCGGGTCTCCCGTGAATCCCATGCGCCGAAGCGCGGCTTGCATGATGGGAGCGCGGAGGGCTGCGATCAAGAGGCGGCCGGTCGACGAGCCCGCAACGCGACGGCCTGACGCATCGAATCGTACGAATTGATCGGAATGCGGCGGAAACGTGGCCGCGATTCGCTTTTGTTGCTTCGCGGCGCCTCCCGATGCGCCGGCGAAGCTTATAGGGGCGCCGAATACGTTTAAATACTTCACAGCTTAATATAGATTAAATTCCGCGTTGCACAATCTACATGGTCTTTTTCTGTCGATGGCGCCAGATTATGGACACATTCCATCAGCATTTGACCGCACCTTCCAATCAGTTCTGTCCAGATGAGGTTCGGTTCATCATGCGGTATGTCTTTGGCGGTCTCGCTGTTGCGCTCCTGATTAGCCTTCCCGCGATTGCGTCGGCGGGGGAATTCGTGAACGCGGAAACGGACCCCAGGGCGCTGCTCGTTCGGGACGCTGAAATCGCTCGCGAGAAGGCCGGCGACACGACCGGA
Organism: Allobosea sp. TAB14; assembly: GCF_052113865.1. Classification (NCBI taxonomy): domain Bacteria; kingdom Pseudomonadati; phylum Pseudomonadota; class Alphaproteobacteria; order Hyphomicrobiales; family Alloboseaceae; genus Allobosea; species Allobosea sp. TAB14. The sequence continues at coordinate 18,282 of NZ_JBFRDQ010000005.1, forward strand.
AGTCTGGGCGCTGCCGCGACCAAGGCGCCGGCGAAAACGGGCAAGGAAGCCCGGGCCGCCGCGAAGGAAGATCTCCGCCACGTCAAGGCCGCCGAGGCGCGCTCCGGCAGGACGCCGCTCGCCGCGCCGGCCGGTTCCGAGGGGCTGAGGGCGCTGGTCGCCCGCCATGCCGCCGAGAACGGGATTCCGTTCTCGTTGGCCGATGCTGTGGTGCGGATCGAGAGCCGCTACAACCCGCGCGCATCCCATGCCGGCAATTTCGGCCTGATGCAGATCCGCCATCAGACTGCACGCGGCCTGGGCTACTCCGGCGGTGCGAACGGGCTGCTCGATGCCGAGACCAATGCCCGCTACGGCATGAAATATCTGGCGATGGCCTATCGGATGGCCGGCGGCGATACCTGCCGCACCGTCATGAAGTACCAGAGCGGCCATATGACGACGCATATGAACGGCGCCAACCGCACCTACTGTGCCAAAGTGCGCACCATCACCGCTCGCAACTGACCGCTATTTTGCGGCCGTGCTTGACGCCGGCCGCGCCAGCGCGCATCTCCCCCTCGCCAGTCGGCCGGACGGCCGCTCCCGCTTGCGGGGGAGGAAAGTCCGGGCTCCACGGAAACACGGTGCCGGATAACGTCCGGCGGGGGCGACCCCAGGGAAAGCGCCACAGAGATCGAACCGCCTTCGGCTTCGGCCGCAGGTAAGGGTGAAAAGGTGCGGTAAGAGCGCACCGCGGGCCCGGCAACGGGGCCGGCATGGCAAGCCCCACCGGGAGCAAAACCGAATAGGGACGATGCTTTCCGCGCAAGCGGGGAGGGGCTGGTTTCTGAGCCTTGTCGTCCGGGTTGGTTGCTCGAGGCGCGCAGCAATGCGCGTCCCAGAGGAATGGCCGTCACGTTGCGGAAGAAATTCCGCAGCCATCCAGAACCCGGCTTATAGGCCGACTGGCACCTACCGGATGCGGAAAGGGCCGGGAGCGATCCCGGCCCTTTCGCTTGTCCTGCACCGTGCGGCTCTCAGGCGACCTTCAGCTCGACGTCGATGTTACCGCGGGTGGCGTGGGAATACGGGCAGACGATATGGGCCTTCTGGACGAGGTCCTCGACCACCGCCCTGTCCACGCCGGGAACGGAGATCGTCAGCTTGGCCGCAATGCCGAAGCCGGTGCCGTCGTCGCGCGGGCCGATGCCGAYATCGGCGCTGACGCGSGCSTCYKSYGGGATCTTYACCTKCTCYTTGCCGGCGACGAACTTCAGCGCGCCGAGGAAACAGGCCGAATAGCCCATCGAGAAAAGCTGCTCCGGGTTGGTGCCGTCGCCGCCGCCGCCGCCGAGTTCCTTCGGCGTGTTCAGCACGAGCTTGACGTTGCCGGTATCGGTCGCGGCCTGGCCTTCGCGGCCGCCGGTGGCGGAGCCATGGGCGGTGTAGAGGATCTTCATGGTCGGGTTCCTTCTCTCTCGGGTAAACCAATGCTTGYCATTTAGATTGTGTGCAATTAGATTGTCAACAATGAAATTTGAGATGATCACGCGGAGTTGATTGTCGCTCCGGTTTCGGCTTTGCGTTGAGAAGGCGATGGCAGAGGCATGATGGTGTCCGGGGACAAATCCGACCGCGAGCAGAGCGACGCCGCAACGCCGCGGCTCGACCAGCAATTGTGCTTCGCGATCTATCAGGCGAGCCATGCCTTCAACCGCGTCTACCGGCCGGTGCTGGCCGAGCTYGGGCTGACCTATCCGCAATATCTCGTCATGCTCGCATTGTGGGAAGATGACGGGCCGACGGTGAAGGTGCTCGGCGAAAGGCTGATGCTGGATTCCGGCACGCTGACGCCGCTGCTGAAACGGCTCGAGAGTGCGGGCGTCCTCCGGCGCGAGCGCGACGCGGCCGATGAGCGGCAGGTGCGCATCCATCTGAGCGAGAAGGGCGAGGCCCTGCGCGCACAGGGCCGTCGCGTTCAGGAGGCGATCGGCTGCGCTCTGGGCGCCACCGCGCCCGGCGCCAAGGGGCTGCGCGAGCAGCTCGGGCTTGTCCGGGATGCCCTGCTGGCGGCCGCCCGCGAGGACTGAGCGGAAATTTTTTCAGGTTCTCGCTCGGTCCGCCGCTTTGAATTGCGGCGGAAACGAGGCGAATTCCCCGTGCTTACGGATACTTAACCATAACGGGCTGTGATGGCAGCGAGCCATCGCAGGCACCGACTCGTGCCGGCGATTCCATTGACGCCCATRWTTGCCCATGATATCCCAAATCATCCCGTCGAAGCCGACAGGCAGTTCTCAGATCAGGCTCCGTGTGCCGCGCGGATTTTGGTCGCCGGGCGCTGCTTGCCTGCTTCGACGGAGGGGTTTTCCGCCGCAGGGACCTGTGTCCGGCGGTGATGTGGAGAGCAGGCCGGGAGGCGGCGTTGATGGACCGCTTCGTCTCGAACTTCACCAACCGGCTGGACGCCAAGGGGCGCGTTTCCATTCCTTCGAGCTTTCGCTCCGTTCTTGCGAAGGACGGCTACGAGGGGCTTTACGTCCATCAGGGGCTCGACCTGCCGGCGCTCGATGCCGGGGGCAACGCGCTGCGGGCGACGATCGACGACATCCTGGCGCGCTTCTCGCCGTTCTCGGACGAGTGGGAGCTGCTCTCGACGGCGCTGAACGGCACCTCGGAGGTGCTGAAGGTCGACCCGGAAGGGCGGATCGTGCTGAGCGAGGCGCTGAAGGCGCATGCCGGCATCGGCGACGCGGTGACGTTCGTCGGACATGGCCACAAATTCCAGATCTGGGAGCCGGAGCGCTTCCGCGCCCATCTCGACGCGGCGCGGAGCCGGCTGCGCGACGTCAAGCGGACGCTTGGAGGATTGACCGTTACGGCAGGAGGTTCGAGCTCATGACGGACCAGGGTGACCGTCGTGACGGTGCCGGTGGCGAGGCGCCTCGTCACGTGCCCGTGCTTCTCGCGGAGGTTCTGGCCGCGCTCGCGCCGAAGCCGGGCGGGCGCTATCTCGACGGCACCTTCGGGGCAGGGGGCTACAGCAAGGCGATCCTCGATGTCGCGCCGGATGCGATCCTGCTCGGGCTCGACCGTGATCCGAGCGCGATCGCAGGCGGGGCCGATCTGGTTGCGGCGATGGCCGGGCGGCTGACGCTGTCGCAGGCGCGCTTCGGCGAACTCGCCGAGGAGGCCGAGCGCTTCCGCATGGTCCCGCTCGACGGCGTCGTGCTCGATATCGGCGTCTCGTCGATGCAGATCGATCAGCCCGAGCGCGGTTTTTCGTTCCGCTTCGACGGTCCGCTTGACATGCGCATGAGCGGCGAGGGGCAGAGCGCCGCCGACATCGTCAACGAGGCCGAGGAAGGGCTGCTCGCCAATATCTTCTATCACTATGGCGAGGAGCGCCGGTCGCGCGCCGTGGCGCGGGCCGTGATCGAGGCGCGCCGCAAGGCGCCGCTGGCCACGACGAAGCAGCTTGCTGATCTCGTCGCCGGCATCGTCAGGGGCGAGCCCGGCGGKGCGCATCCGGCGACGCGGGTGTTCCAGGCGCTGCGCATCGCGGTCAATGACGAGCTCGGCGAGCTGGTTCGCGCCCTGCATGCGGCGGAAGCCGTGCTGGGTCCGGGCGGACGGCTCGTCGTCGTCACCTTCCATTCGCTGGAAGACCGCATCGTCAAGCAGTTCCTGGCCGAGCGCTCCGGCCGCATGCCATCCGGCTCGCGCCATGCGCCCGCGGTTACGTCAGCGCAGCCGACCTTCCGCCTCGTCGAGAAGGGCGCGGTCGCGCCCTCCGAGGCGGAGATGCGGGCCAATCCGCGCGCGCGCTCGGCCAAGCTGCGTGTCGCCGAGCGCAATGAGGCGCCGCCACGCCGGGCCGAGGCCGGGCTCGTCGCGCTCGCCGGCATTCCCGAACCCTCGCCACGCCGGAGAAGCTGAGCGTGATCAAGTTTCTCCATGTCATCGCCATCGGCGCGCTCGTCTCCTCGGCGGTCTATGCCTACACGATCAAGTACGAGACGACGCTGGCGACCGAGCACCTGCAGAAGCTCAAGACCAAGACGCAGCGCGAACGCGACGCGATCCAGGTGCTCAAGGCGGAATGGCAGTTCCTCAACCGCCCTGACCGCGTCCAGACGCTGGCCGACCGGCATCTCGATCTGCAGCCCTTCCAGGCGACGCAGGTGGTGAAGCCGTCCGAGATTCCCAATCGCGGCCCCAAGGTCGATGCCATCGGCCGCAAGCTCGAGGATCTGGGCCTCGGCCTGCCGACGGAGACGCCGAAAAGCGCCAAGGCGAGCGCGACCACGCCCGGAGCCATGCCATGACCGACACGACCCGGACCGAACAGGCCCCCGCGGCCGAGACGGAAATCTTCGAGGCGCCCGTCCAGCGTTCGCGTCTCGCCTGGCTGCGCGACGTCTTCCATATGAGTGGCGAGAAGGCGCAGCCGCGCGTCGGCCTCGTCATCCTCGGCTTCTCGGTGCTGTTCATCGCGATCACCGCCCGGCTTGCGCTGCTGGCGACGCTGCCGAACGAGCAGGTCGGCATCCGGCGGGCGAGCTCGAACGCGATTTCGGCGGCCCGGCCCGACATCGTCGACCGCAATGGCGAGATCCTCGCCACCGATATCGGCGTCGTCTCGGTCTTCGCCGAGCCGCGCAAGATCCTCGACAAGGACGARGCGACCGAGCTTTTGACGGCCGTGCTGCCCGAACTCGACGCCAAGGATCTGCGCGACAAGCTCGGCACCAAGAAGGGCTTCGTCTGGGTCAAGCGCGAGATCACGCCGCGCCAGCAGGCCGAGGTCTATCGCCTCGGCATCCCCGGCGTCGGCTTCCTGCCCGAGCACAAGCGCTTCTATCCGAACGGCCCGGCCGCCGCGCATGTGCTCGGCTTCGCCAATATCGACAATATCGGTATCGCCGGGATGGAGAAGTACATCGACTCGCAAGGGCTGCAGGACCTGAACGGCGCCGGCCTCACCAGCCAGGCGAGCGACCTGAAGCCGATCAAGCTCTCGATCGATTTGCGCGTCGAGCATGTGCTGCGCGACGAGTTGGTCAAGGGCATGGAGCGTTTCAAGGCGATCGCCGCCGCGGGCGCGATCATGGACGTCACCACCGGCGAGGTCATTGCGCTGGTCTCGCTGCCGGATTTCGACCCGAACAATCCGGTCGATGCGCTGGAGAAGGACCGGATCAACCGGATGAGTGTCGGCGTCTACGAGATGGGCTCGACCTTCAAGGCCCTGACCATCGCGATGGCGCTGGAYTCCGGCAAGGYMAACATCAACTCCASCTWYTCGACYGCMGGCGGCATGATGCGSTTCGGCCGCCAGGTCATCAAGGAATATCACGGCACCGGCCGGACGCTGACCGTCCCCGAGGTCTTCGTGCACTCCTCGAATATGGGCTCGATCAAGATGGCGCTGGCCGTCGGCGTCGAGGGCCACAAGGCCTTCCTCAAGAAGATGATGCAGCTCGACCGGATGACGACGGAGCTGCCGGAGAGCGCCGCCCCGATCGTTCCGCAGCGCTGGGGCGAGATCAACACCGCGACCATCGCCTTCGGCCACGGCCTTGCCGTCGCGCCGCTGCAGGCGATCGCTGCCGTCGGCGCGCTGGTCAATGGCGGCTATCTGATGAAGCCGACCTTCCTGAAGCGCTCGCAGGAGGAGGCGATGCAGGTCGCGACCCGCGTGATCAAGCCGGAGACCTCCGAGGCGCTGCGCTTCATCATGCGCATCAATGGCGAGAAGGGCTCGGCCAAGAAGGCGGATGTCGCCGGCTATTTCGTCGGCGGCAAGACCGGCACGGCCGAGAAGGTCATCGGCGGTCGCTATTCCAAGAACAAGAACTTCACCACCTTCACGGCCATCGTGCCGTCCGACAAGCCGCGCTATCTCTTCCTCACCATCTATGACGAGCCGAAGGGCTATGCCGAGAGCGGCGGTTATTCGACGGCGGCCTGGAACGGCGGCGTCACCACGGGCAAGCTGATCGAACGCGCGGCTCCGCTGCTCGGCGTCGCACCGCGCTTCGACCCGCCGCCTTCGCCCTTCCCGCTGATGGCGAAGCTCGGGGCCTGGGGCTCGCGCTGATCTCGGCCTATAACGGTGAGCATGACGATGACCGGACTGAGCCTCGGAGACCTCTTTCCCGAGACCTTCGAGGCTGACGCCGCCAGTCAGCCGGTACATGGCGTCGCCTTCGACAGCCGCAAGGTCACGGGGGACGACGTCTTCGTCGCGCTTGCCGGTGCCAAGGCGGATGGCGCGCGCTTCATCATGGACGCGGTCGGGCATGGCGCCATCGCCGTCGTTTCGGGCGGCCCGCGCCCGGCGGATTTGCCGGCCGGCGTCGCCTTCGCCGAGGTCGAGGACCCGCGCCTCGCGCTGGCGCTGGCGGCGGCGAAGCTCCATCCGCGCCAGCCCGAAACCATCGTCGCTGTGACAGGGACGAGCGGAAAATCCTCGGTCGCCGACTTCACCCGCCAGATCTTCCAGTCGCTCGGGCGCTCCTCCGCCAGCGTCGGCACGATCGGCGTGGTCACCGCGAAGGGTGCCGATTACGGCTCGCTGACCACGCCCGACCCGCTTTCGCTGCATGCCACGCTCGACAGGCTGGCCGGCGAGGGCGTCTCCCATCTCGCGATGGAGGCCTCCTCGCATGGGCTCGACCAGCGCCGGCTCGATGGGGTGCGTCTGAAGGCAGGAGCCTTCCTCAATCTCGGCCGCGACCATCTCGACTATCACCCGAGCGTCGAAGAGTACCTCGCCGCCAAGCTCCGGCTCTGGGAATTGCTGCCGGCCGGGGCGCCGGTTGTGATCAACCGGGACGAGCCTTATGCCGAAGAGGCGGCGCGCGCCGCTGAAGCAGGCGGGCACCCGATCATCGGCGTCGGCCGCAAGGGCGAGACGCTGACGCTGCTGGCCAATGAGCGGGACGGTTTCGTGCAGCGGCTGACCATCGGTTTCGGCGGTGAGCGGATTTCGGTTTCGCTGCCGCTGGTCGGTGACTTCATGGCCGGAAACGCGCTGGTCGCGGCCGGGCTCGCCATCGCGACCGGCGAGGATAAGCGACGGGCGTTAGAGGCGATTTCCGGGCTGGAGGGGGTGGCGGGACGGCTCGAACGGGTCGGCGAAGCCAATGGCGCGCTCGTCGTCGTCGACTACGCCCACAAGCCCGATGCGCTCGCCGCGGTTCTGACGACGCTTCGTCCCTATGCGACGGGGCGACTGATCTGCGTCTTCGGCTGCGGTGGCGACCGCGACAAGGGCAAGCGCCCGTTGATGGGCGCCATCGCAGCCGAGAAGGCCGACATCGCCATCGTCACCGACGACAATCCACGCAGCGAGGATCCGTCGGTGATCCGGGCCRAGATCATGGCCGCCTCGCCGAGGCTCCTGGAAATCGGCGACCGCGAGGAGGCGATCAGAAGCGCGGTATGCATGCTGATGCCTGGGGATTTGCTGGTCGTGGCCGGAAAAGGCCATGAAACCGGCCAGATCGTGGGCGAGCGCACATTGCCGTTCTCCGATCACGACGTGGTCCGGAAAGCGTTGTCGGAGATCCAGTGATGAGCGCGCCCTTGTGGAGCGGAGACACGTTGATCGCCGCGCTTGGCGCGCGGTCCGAAGGCGCCGTGCCGCCGGTTGTGACCGGCGCCTCGATCGACACCCGCACGCTGGAGCCCGGCGACGTCTTCTTCGCCATCACCGGCGAGGCGCGTAACGGGCACGACTTCGTCAAGGGCGCGCTGGAGAAGGGCGCGGCGCTCGCGGTGATCGATGAGGCCCATGCGGCGGAATTCAACGGGGCGGGCGCGCTCGCCATCGTTCCCGATGTGCTCAAAGCGATGGAGGCTGCCGGCTCGGCCCGCCGGGCGGAGCTGAAGGCCGGTGTCGTCGCCGTCACTGGATCGGTCGGCAAGACCGGCACCAAGGAGGCGCTGCGCCTCGTGCTGTCGCGGCAGGGCAGGACCCATGCTCCGGTCGCCTCCTACAACAACCATTGGGGCGTGCCGCTGACGCTGGTTCGCACCCCGGCCGATGTCGCCTATGGCGTTTACGAGATCGGCATGAACAGCCCCGGCGAGATCGTGCCGCTGGCGCGGCTGGTGCGCCCGCAGGTCGCCATCGTCACCACGATCGCGCCGGTGCATCTCGCCGCCTTCGCCTCCCTCGAAGGCATCGCGGAGGAGAAGGCCGGGGTCTATTGGGAGCTCGAAAAGGGCGGCACGGCGATCGTCAATGCCGACATCCCGCAATCCGAACTGCTGCGCGACATCGCCAAATCCGGTCCGGCCGGGCGGATCATCACTTTCGGCGAAAGCCCCGATGCCGATGTCCGGCTCGTCTCCTGCGCGCTGAAGCCCGACATCTCGACGGTCGAGGCGCGGGTGCTCGGCCAACCGGTGACCTACAAGCTCGGCAGCCCGGGCAAGCATATCGTGCTGAATTCGCTCGCTGTGCTCGCCGCCGTCCATGCGCTCGGCGCCGATCTCGCGCTGGCCGCGCTGGCGCTCGCTGATCTCAGGCCGCCGGCGGGACGTGGCGCGCGACAGGTGCTGCAGATGCCGGGCGGACGCTTCACGCTGCTCGACGAAAGCTATAACGGCAACCCCGCCTCGATGCGGGCCGCGATCGAGAATCTCGGACGCCTGCCGGTCGAGGGCAGGGGGCGGCGCATCGCGGTGCTCGGCGATATGCTCGAGCTCGGTCCGAGCGGGGCTGAGCTGCACAAGGGGCTGGCGGAGCCGCTCGTCACGAACGGCATCGACAGGGTCTTCGCCTGCGGACCGCTGATGAAGGGGCTCTATGAGAGCTTGCCTTCGGCCATGCGGGGGGCTTATGCCCCCGCGGCGGGCGAATTGGAGCCGCTCGTGCTCGATGCGGTCCGCGCCGGTGACGTCGTCACGGTCAAGGGATCGCTGGGCTCGCGCATGGGGCCGATCGTCAAGGCGCTCCTCGCGCGCTTTCCTGCCGTGCCGTCCGAAGACTGAACCACCCTCCGAACGTTTCCCGAAAGATCACCAAGACATGCTCGCCTGGCTCGCCGAATTGTCCGGCACCTTCCCCGCGCTGAACGTCTTCCGCTACATCACCTTCCGGGCGGGCGGGGCGACGGCGACGGCGCTGCTCTTCGTCTTCTTCTTCGGGCCGGCGGCGATCTCCTGGCTGCGCATCAAGCAGGGCAAGGGCCAGCCGATCCGCACCGATGGCCCTGAATCGCATCTCGCCAAGCGCGGCACGCCGACCATGGGCGGGCTGATGATCCTATCCGGTCTGTTCGCCGCCGTGCTGCTCTGGGGCAATCTGCGCAACCCCTATGTCTGGATCGTGCTGGGCGTCACCGCTGCCTACGGCGCCATCGGCTTCTATGACGACTTCCTGAAGGTGACGAAGCAGTCGCATAAGGGTTTCTCGGGCAGGGCGCGCATCGCCATCGAGGTCGTGGTCGCGCTGATCGCCTGCTACCTCATCATGCAGATTCAGCCCCCGGTGATCTCGTCGGGCTTCGCCATGCCCTTCCTCAAGGAAGCGATCATCCCGCTCGGCATCCTGTTCCCGCTGGTCACGGCCTTCGTGGTGGTGGGCGCCGGCAATTCCGTGAACCTGACGGACGGACTCGACGGGCTCGCCATCGTGCCGGTGATGATCGCGGCCGGCACCTTCGGCTTCATCTCCTATCTCGTCGGCAACGTCATCTTCGCCAACTACCTGCAGATCCATCACGTTCCCGGCGCGGGCGAGCTTGCGGTGATCTGCGGGGCGGTGATCGGGGCGGGGCTCGGCTTCCTCTGGTTCAACGCGCCGCCGGCCCAGATCTTCATGGGCGACACCGGCTCGCTCGGCCTTGGCGGGCTGCTCGGCACCATCGCGGTGGCGATCAAGCATGAGATCGTGCTGGCCGTCGTCGGCGGCCTCTTCGTGGTCGAGGCGCTGTCCGTCATCATCCAGGTCGGGGTGTTCAAGCGCACCGGCAAGCGCGTCTTCCTGATGGCGCCGATCCACCACCATTTCGAGAAGCTGGGCTGGACCGAGCCGCAGGTGGTGATCCGCTTCTGGATCATCTCCGTGGTGCTGGCGCTGGTCGGCCTCGCCACGCTGAAGCTGCGTTGAGAGCGGAAAGATGACGCCCGTCACGGTCTTCGCCGGGCGCAAGGTCGCCCTGTTCGGCCTCGGTGGTTCCGGCCTCGCCACGGCACGCGCGCTGAAGGCGGGCGGTGCCGAGGTCGCCGCCTGGGACGACAATGAGAAAAGCCGCGAGAAGGCGGCGGCCGAGGGCATCGCCGTCGTCGATCTCGCCAGCGCCGACTGGTCGGGCTTCGCGGCTTTCGTGCTCTCGCCCGGCGTGCCGCTGACCCATCCCGAGCCGCACTGGACGGTCGGGAAGGCCAACGCAGCCGGTGTCGCGATCATCGGCGATGTCGAATTGTTCTTTCTGGAGCGGGCGAAGATCGCGCCGGCTTCTCCGGTCGTCTGCATCACCGGCACCAACGGGAAGTCGACCACGACGGCGCTGATCGCGCATGTGCTGAAGCAGGCCGGTCGCGACGTCCAGATGGGCGGCAATATCGGCACGGCCGTATTGGCGCTGGAGCCGCCGGCGGCGAACCGCATCCACGTCATCGAGTGCTCGAGCTACCAGATCGACCTCGCGCCTTCGCTGACTCCGAGCGTCGGCATCCAGATGAATCTGACGCCGGATCATCTCGACCGGCATGGCTCGCTGGAGAACTATGCGGGGATCAAGGAGCGGCTGGTTTCGGCGGCGGACATCGCCGTGGTCGGCGTCGATGACGAGCCTTCCAAGCAGATGGCGCGCCGCCGCGCCGCCGGGGGCCGCCCGCTGGTGAAGATCAGCGGCGAGCAGCCACTGGACGAGGGCGTCTTTGCGGGCGTCACCGCCAATCAGGGCCGGCTCGATACGCGCATCGTCGAGGTCAAGGACGGCAAGCCCCGCGTCGTCGCCAATCTCGCCGGCATCGGCTCCTTGCGCGGCTCGCACAATGCGCAGAATGCGGCCGCGGCCTTCGCTGCCTGCTCGGCGCTGGGCCTGAGCGCGGAGGAGATCGAAGCGGGCTTCAAGACCTATCCGGGGCTGGCGCACCGCATGGAGGAACTCGGCCGGATCGGCCGCGTCGTCTTCATCAACGACTCCAAAGCCACGAACGCGGATTCCACGGAGAAGGCGCTGACCTCCTTCCGCGATATCTTCTGGATCCTCGGCGGCAAGGCCAAGGAGGGCGGCATCGAGTCCTTGCGCCGCTATTTCCCGAACATCGCCAAAGCCTATCTGATCGGCGCCGCGAGCGACCTCTTCGCCGCGACCTTCGACGATGAGGGGCGCGTCGCCTATGAGCGCAGCGTCACGCTCGACAAGGCGGTGGCCGATGCGACGCGCGACGCGCTGGCGAAATCCGGCGAGGGCGAGATCGCGGTGCTGCTCTCGCCGGCCTGCGCCTCCTTCGACCAGTTCCCGAATTTCGAGGTGCGCGGCGAGGCGTTCCKCAAGCTGGTCATGGCGTTGCCGGGAATCGAGCCTTTCGGGACTGCCGGAAAGCCGGCTGCCCCGAAAGGGTAGTCAGGTTCAGGACGCCGGGCAGGCAGAGCCGCTATCGGCCCAGGCTTGCATCAGCGCGCCGAATTCTGCCGGCGTGCCGGGAGCGGGCTCGCGACCCTTGCCGGGTTTCCACGCCCAGAGCACGAGACTGTCGGTGGTGACGTGCTTGATCAGCGCGGCGGTGTCACGGCTGCCGTTGCGGTTCTGGTCCTTCAACTGCTCGCAGATCTGGGCGAGGCTCTTGCCTTCCCAGGCCATGGAGGCGGGGGCCAGCGCCCAATGCCCGTCGCCGGGGATCCGGGCGGGATCGTAGTTCTCCTTGCCGTGGCAGGTCGAACATTGCAGGCCGGGCGCGCCGTGCCCGTCCTTGCCGCGTACGACGAGTGGCTCATGCAGCTTTCGGATATCGCCCTGGCGGGGCCGCTCCGTCGCCGGATGGCAGTTCATGCAGCGCGGACTCTGGAGGACCTTGCCCATCTCGTTGAAGAGCGCGACCGAGCGGTCGCGCTGGTTGGCGATCGAGGCGAAGCTCGCAGCCGGGCGCAAGCTCGCGCCGCCGGGCTGAGGGCTGTTCTGCGCCAGCGTCAGCGCGCTGCCGGTGACGCAGACCGCTAGTGCCGCCGCGGCGGCGAGGAGGAGATTGCGGCCCATCAGACGCTGCCTCCCTGCATCGGCAGCTGGCGCGGCCGGCCGTGGCCGAGCGCAGCGAGCGCATTGGCGACAGCCGGGCCGATCGGCGGGACGCCGGGCTCGCCGATACCGCTCGGCTTCTCGGTCGAGGCGATGATCCTGACCTCGACCTCCGGCATCTCGTTGATGCGCAGCGAGCGGTATTCGTGGAAGTTGGTCTGGACCGGCCGGCCGCCATCGAGGGTGATCTGGCCGTAGAGGGCATGGCCGAGGCCGAAGCCGATGCCGCCTTCGACCTGGGCACGGATGATGTCAGGATTGACGGCGACGCCGCAATCCACCGCGCACCAGACCTTATGGACCTTCGGCTCTCCCTCCGGCCCCATTGAGACCTCGGCGATCTGGGCCACGAAAGAACCGAAGCTCTCGACGACGGCGACGCCGCGGGCGCGTCCGTCCACCGGCGCGCCTCCCTTCCAGCCCGCCAGATCGGCGACGGCCTTGAGCACGCCGGCGGCGCGCGGATGCCTGTCGCCCATCATGGCGAGCCGGCCCTGCACCGGGTCCTGCCCGGCGGCTTGCAGCAATTCGTCGACGAAGCATTCGACGGCATAGCCGGTATGGGTATGGCCGACGGAGCGCCACCACAAAGTCGGCACGCCGACCTTGGGATTATGCACCTCGCAACGGAAATCCGGCACCTCGTAGAAGATCTCGTTGGCGCCCTCGACGGAGGTCGCGTCGATGCCGTTCTTGACGACCATCGCCTCGAAGGGCGTGCCGAGGAAGAAGGACTGGCCGACGAGCGTGCTAGACCATGCCGCGATCTTGCCGTCCTTCACCGCGCCCCGGAAGCGATGGACGAAGAGCGGGCGGTAATAGCCGCCGGTCAGGTCGTCCTCACGCGTCCAGACCACCTTGACCGGGCGATTCGGGCCGATCGTCTTGGCGACGGTGGCGAGTTCGGCCGCGAGATGCTGGCTGACCTGCGCGCGCCGGCCGAAGCTGCCGCCGGCGAGCATGGTCTCGAGCGTCACCTTCTCCGGCGGCAGGCCGAGGACGGCGGCGATGGTCTGGTGCTCAGTCGTCTGGAACTGGCTGCCGAAACGGGCATGCGCCTTTTCGCCATCCCATTCGAGATAGCCGTCGAGCGGCTCCATCGGCGCATGTGCCAGATAGGGGAAGACGAACTCCGCCTCGATGACCTTATCGGCCTTGCCCAGCGCGGCCTCGGCGTCGCCATGGCTGCCGGCGACCGTGCCGGGCTGGCGGACGAGCTTGCGGTATTCGGCGATCAGCTCGGTGCTGCCGCGTTTTTCGGCGGCGCTGTCGTCCCAAGTGACTTTCAGCGCCTCGCGGCCCTTCAGCGCCGGCCACATGCCATTGGCATAGACCGCGACGCCGTAGCCGATCGATTTCACATCGACGACGCCCTTGACCTTGAGCGCCTCGGCCGCATCGAAGCTCGCGACCTTGCCGCCGAAGCGCGGTGAGCGGGCGACGACGACCGTCAGCATGTTCGGCGCGTGGATATCGATGGTGAACTGCGCCTTGCCGCGCGACTTGTCGGCGCTGTCGAGGCGCTTCACGGCGCCTTCCTTGCCGATCAGCTTGTAGGCCGAGGCCGGCTTCAGCGGCGGGTTTTCGGGCACGGGCAGTTTCGAGGCCGCTTCCGCGAACTCCCCGAACGAGCCCTTGCGGCCGGAAGTGTGGCTGATGACACCGTCGGAGACGGTGATCTCGCCGGCGGGAACCTTCCAGGCATCGGCAGCGGCCTGCACCAGCATCATGCGGGCGGCGGCGCCGGCCTTGCGCATCTGCTCCCAGCTATTGGCGATGGCGGTCGAGCCGCCGGTGCCCTGCACCCCGAAGGCGAGGTTGGCATAGAGCTTGACGTCGGCCGGGGCGTGCTCGGCGCGCATCTGGCYCCAGKCKGCGTCCATCTCCTCGGCKRCGAGCGTSGCRAGSCCGGTRAAKGGMCCCTGGCCGAACTCGATATGCTTGATCAGCACSGTCACGGTCSAGTCGGGCGCGACGCGGATGAAGGCGTTCGGCGCGAAGGTGGCGTTGCCGCCCGGCCGATAGGCCGCGCCGGCGCCGGACTGGGCCTTCGCGGCGCGCGGCAGGTGGAAGCCGATGACGAKGGCGCCGGCACCGGCGAGCAGTGAGCGGCGGGAGAGCTTGGGATCATGCGCGGTCATGGCTCAGATCTCCAGCGCGCGGGCCGCGTCATGGATCGCGGCGCGGATGCGGACGTAAGTTGCGCAACGACAGAGATTGCCGTTCATCGCGAGGTCGATGTCGCGATCGGTCGGCTTCTTGTTTTCCTTGAGCAGAGCGATCGCGCTCATCACCTGGCCGGACTGGCAATAGCCGCATTGCGGCACGTCGCGGTTGGTCCAGGCGGCCTGGACGGCGTCCGCCTCCTTGCCGGCGAGGCCTTCGATGGTGGTGATCTCGCTCGTGCCGACCGCCGAGACCGGCGTGACGCAGGAGCGCAGMGGCTKSCCGTCSATGAAGACSGTGCAGGCGCCGCATTGCGCGACRCCRCAGCCGAACTTGGTGCCGGTCAGGCCGAKATTGTCGCGGATCGCCCAMAGYARGGGCGTRTCGTCGTCGACRTCGACGGTATGCGTCGTCCCGTTGACCTTGAGAGAGACCATGGTTGCCTCCGATGCTGGCATGACGCAGCGCGGCACCATGGTGCGGATCGAGGGCTCGCCCTCGATAGCCCGATCTGACATATCAGATGCGGGCGATGTATCCGTAGCCCTGGGTCGCGCGACTGGACTAATTAGACGTTTTGAGTCTAACTAGGATGGTCGCGCGCAGTTTGGATTTTGTCAAGACTGCTGAAGCTGCAAATGTCGGACAGAAGCGAAAGTTCCAGCGCTCTCCCTCTCGAGGATGCGAAGGCCCGCGTCGACCAGATCGCCGATGCGGCGCTGCGGCTGTTCGCCCGCTATGGCTACAAGCGCAGCTCGATGGACGATATCGCCAGGGAAGCCGGGCTCGCCAAGGCGACGCTCTATCTGCATTTCAAAGGCAAGGACGACGTCTTCCGGGCGATGCTGGACCTGCTCGGGCGCCGCGTCGAGGCACGTTGCCGTGAGGTCGTGGCGACGAAGGGGCCGTTTCCCGAAAGGCTGGCGGCTCTGCTCGACACCTATTGTGGGCAGATCTACGCCAGCTTCGGGACCGGCGAGCACCTAGTCGAGCTCAAGGCGGTGATGATGTCCATTGCGGGCCCGCAATTGCAGGCGCTCGAACGCATCTTCCGCCGCTTCGCGGAAGWGCTCTTGTTACAGGCGCAAGCAGCGGGCGAGATCGCCCCGGATCGCAACGGCATCGCGGTCGAAGACTGGGTCGCCGGCCTGATTTTCGCGACGGCCGGCGCAAAGACCGGCGAGGCGCCGAGCTGCGAGACCTATGCGGCGCGGCTTGTCGGCATCGGCCGGATCTTCGCGGCCGCGGTGAGCGCTTAGTGCTGGACGCCGGCTGCGCGGGCCGCGGTTGCGCGCTGGGGATCGTCGAGCCGAACCCGGATCGATCCACCGCATCGGAATCAATCGGTTAACCATTCATTGACAGAGTGATTCGCCACGAGGCGCGGTCAGGCCGCGCAGAACTTGTCGATGGAATGCCCGCCATGGTCTCCCGCGCCGAACCTTCCCTCAGCGGTCGCTGGTGGTGGTCGATCGACCGCCTGATCCTTGCCGCACTCATCGCGCTGATGGTGTCGGGCGTCRTGCTGCTGATGGCCGGCGGGCCGCCGGTCGCCGAGCGGCTGGGCCTGTCGACTTTCCATTTCGTCAATCGGCAGGCGGCCTATCTCGCCGGCGCGATCGTGATCTTCCTCAGCGTCTCCTTCATGACGCCCCGGCAGGTGCGCCGCGCGGCGCTGATCCTCTATGTCGGCTCGCTCGCCATGGTGGTGGCGACGCTCTATTTCGGCGTCGAGGTCAAGGGCGCGAAGCGCTGGCTGACGCTCGGCCTCCTGGGCTCCGTGCAGCCCTCCGAATTCCTGAAGCCGGCCTTCGTCGTGATCGCCGCCTGGGCCTTCGCCGAGGGAACGCGCCGGCCGGACCTGCCGGGCACGATCCTCGCCATGCTCATCCTGCCGATCTCGATCGCGCCATTGGTGCTGCARCCGGATTTCGGCCAGACSRTGCTGRTCAGCCTSGTCTGGGSCGGGCTGTTCTTCGTYGCCGGCCTGCACTGGTTCTGGGTGATCGGGTTAGGGGGTATCGGCGCCACTGGCATCTTCATCGCCTATGAGCTCGTTCCCCACGTTCGCGCCCGCATCGAGCGCTTCATGGACAAGGGCTCGGGCGACTCGTTCCAGGTCGACACCGCGCTCGAAAGCTTCGCGCAGGGCGGCTGGCTCGGGAAGGGGCCGGGTGAGGGCACGGTGAAGCGCATCCTGCCCGACGCGCATACGGACTTCATCTTCGCCGTCACCGCCGAGGAATTCGGCGTGATCGTCTGCATGATCCTGGTGCTGCTGTTCGCGATCATCGTGATCCGCTCGCTGTTCGTGGCGCAGAAATCGGAGGATCCGTTCACGCGGCTCGCCGTGACCGGGCTCGCGCTGCTCTTCGGCATCCAGGCGGYGATCAACATGATGGTCAACCTGCACATGATGCCGGCCAAGGGCATGACGCTGCCCTTCATTTCCTATGGCGGCTCGTCGCTGCTCTCGCTCGCCGTCGGCACCGGCTTCCTGCTCGCGCTGACGCGGCGCCGGCCGCGCTCGGCCGAGCTCGGTTCCTACAGGGGCTGAGATGGCGACCGGCAAGCTCATCGTGCTGGCCGCCGGGGGAACGGGCGGCCATCTCTTCCCGGCCGAGGCGCTGAGCCATGCGCTCCACGCCAAGGGCATGCGCGTCGTGCTGATGACGGATACGCGCGCGGCTGAATATGCCGGCAGCTTCCCGGCCGAAGCCGTCCATGCGGTGCCGGCGGCGACGCCTTCGGGCCGCTCGCCGCTCAAGATGGCCGCTGCGCTGGTGAAGCTCGCCAGGGGCACGCTCGCGGCGCGCGGGATCATCCGCAAGCTCAAGCCGGATGTGGTGGTCGGCTTCGGCGGCTATCCGACCGTGCCGCCGGTGCTCGGCGCTTCGCTTGCGGGCGTGCGCACCGTGATCCACGAGCAGAACGCCGTGATGGGCCGCGCCAACCGCTTCCTGGCAGGGCGGGCCACCGCCATCGCGACCGGCTTCGCCGAGGTGGGCGGCATCGCAGAGGCGCTCAAGGCGAAATGCCGCCATGTCGGCAACCCGGTGCGGCCGGCGGTGCTGGAGGTGGCGGATCGCGACTATGACTGGCCGGGCGAGGGCAAGATCCGGCTCTTGGTCTTCGGCGGCAGCCAGGGCGCGCGGGTGATGGCCGATATTGTGCCGCCCGCGATCCAGCTTCTGACCGATGCCGAGCGGGCGCGCCTCACGATCGTCCAGCAGGCGCGTGCAGAAGACGACGAGCGCGTGCGCGGCATCTACGAGAAGCTCGGGATTCGCGCGACGGTCATGCCCTTCATCAAGGATATGCCGGCCCAGATGGCGGCGGCGCAACTCGTGATCGCCCGCGGCGGGGCCTCGACCGTGGCGGAACTCACGGTGATCGGCCGGCCGGGTATCCTCGTGCCACTGCCGGGCTCGCTCGACCAGGACCAGGCGGCGAACGCGGCTTTCCTCGAGAAGGTGGGTGGAGCGCTGCGGATCCTGCAGCCGGAATTCACCCCGCGGCGGCTCGCCAGCGAGCTTTCGCAGCTCATCGCCCAGCCGGCGCACTTGACGACCATGGCGGCAAACGCGAAGAGCGCGGGCATTCCCGATGCTGCCGACCGCCTCGCCGATCTTGTGATCGCGACGGCCAACTTACAGAACTGACAGGACACGCAGGACCATGAAGCTGCCGCCGAAGCTCGGCTCCATCCATTTCATCGGCATCGGTGGCATCGGCATGTCCGGCATCGCCGAGGTGCTGCATAATCTCGGCTACAAGGTGCAGGGTTCCGACGCCTCCGACGGCGCCAATGTCAAGCGCCTGGCCGAGAAGGGCATCACCACCTTCGTCGGCCACAAGGCCGAGAATTTGGGCGAGGCCGAGGTCGTCGTGGTTTCGACCGCGATCAAGCGCGACAATCCGGAGCTTCTGGCCGCGCGCGAGAATCGCCTGCCGGTGGTGCGCCGGGCCGAGATGCTGGCCGAGCTGATGCGGCTCAAGAGCTGCGTCGCCATCGCCGGAACCCATGGCAAGACGACCACCACCTCGCTGGTCGCGACGCTGCTCGAGAAGGGCGGGCTCGACCCGACCGTGATCAATGGCGGCATCATCAACGCCTATGGCACCAATGCCCGGATGGGCGAGAGCGACTGGATGGTGGTCGAGGCCGACGAGTCCGATGGCACCTTCCTGAAGCTGCCGGCCGACGTCGCTATCGTCACSAATATCGACCCCGAGCATCTCGACCATTTCGGCACCTTCGACGCGATCAAGGCCGCTTTCCGCTCCTTCGTCGAGAACCTGCCCTTCTACGGCTTTGCCGTGATGTGCATCGACCATCCGACGGTGCAGGGCCTCGTCGGCCAGATCACCGACCGCCGTGTCGTCACCTATGGCGAGAACCCCCAGGCCGATTTCCGCCTGATCGATATCGATCTCTCGGGCGGGCAGGCGAAGTTCACGCTGCTGATCCGCGACCGCAAGACCGGTCGGGACGAGGTCATCCGCGACCTCGTGATGCCGATGCCCGGCCATCACAACGCGCTGAACGCCACCGCCGCGATCGCGGTCGCCTATGATCTGGGCATCCCGGTCCAGCGCATCCGCGAGGCGCTGGCCGGCTTCGGCGGCGTCAAGCGCCGCTTCACCAAGACCGGCGAGTGGAACGGCGCGCTGATCTTCGACGATTACGGCCACCATCCGGTCGAGATCGCGGCCGTGCTCAAGGCCGCCCGCGCCTCGACCAAGAACAAGGTGATCGCGATCGTGCAGCCGCATCGCTATACGCGCCTGTCGAGCCTGTTCGACGATTTCGCCGCCTGTTTCAACGATGCAGACACGGTGATCGTGGCCGACACCTATGCGGCGGGCGAAGCGCCGATCGCAGGCGCCGACCGCGATTCGCTGGTCGCCGGCATCAAGGCGCGCGGCCACCGCCACGCGTTGCCGCTGGAGTCCTCGGACAAGCTCGCCGGGATGGTGGCGGAGCTGGCGGGGCCGGGCGACTACGTCGTCTGCCTCGGCGCCGGCAACATCACGCAATGGGCCTATGCGCTGCCGGGAGAGCTGGCGGCACTTAAGGGGTGAGCCTTTTCGGCAGAGCCCCGACAGGTTAAAGCGACGCCATGCCCTTTGCAGACCTCTCCTCCGACATCCGTGCCGCGGCTCCCGATCTGCGGGGCCGGCTCCTGCCGAATCAGGATCTCTCCGCCCTGACCTGGTTTCGGGTCGGGGGGGCGGCGCAGCTCCTGTTCACGCCGGCCGACGAAGAGGATCTCGCCTATCTGCTCTCGAAGCTGCCGGCGGAGATTCCGGTCACGGTGGTCGGGCTCGGCTCCAACCTGATCGTGCGCGACGGCGGGATTCCCGGTCTCGTCATCCGGCTTGGCGGCAAGGGTTTCACCGAAATCGCTGTCGAACCGGGCGATCGGCTCCGGGCCGGGACGGCGGTGCCGGACGTCAAGGTGGCCCGCGCGGCGGCTGATGCTTCGCTCGACGGCCTCGCCTTCTTTCGCGGCATCCCCGGCTCGATCGGCGGGGCGCTGCGCATGAATGCCGGTGCCCATGGCGGCGAGACCACCGATGTGCTGGTCGAGGCGCGCGGCGTCACCCGCAAGGGCGAGCTCGTGAAGCTCAGCCATGCGCAGATGGGCTTCACCTATCGCAACAGCGCGGAGGCGACCCGCGAGATCATCTTTACCTCCGCTCTGTTCCAGGGGCGGCCGGGCGAGCAGGCTGCGATCCAGGCCGAGATGGACCGGGTGACACAGGCGCGCGAGGCGGCGCAGCCGATCAAGGAGCGCACCGGGGGCTCAACCTTCAAGAACCCGGAAGGCGGCAAGGCCTGGCAACTCATCGACGCCGCCGGCTGCCGCGGCCTGCGCATCGGCGGGGCGCAGGTGTCGGAGATGCACTGCAATTTCCTGATCAACACCGGCGGCGCGACGGCGGCCGATGTCGAAGGGCTCGGCGAGGAGGTACGCCGCCGGGTGAAGGAGAATTCCGGCTTCGAGCTGCAGTGGGAGATCAAGCGGATCGGGGTTGCGGCCTAGCTGCCGCGGCCCGGCGCGAGAGCAGCATGCCCGTGATCGTCGAGCCCAGGATGACCGCGATGCCGAGGAGCTGGACACCACCCAGCCACTGCCCGAGCAGGACGGCGCCGAGAATGGTCGCGACCGTCGGGCTGAGCAGGCCGAGGAAGGCGACGCTGGCGCCGAGCGTGGTGATGCCCCTGACCCAGAGCCAATAGGCGAGGGCAGTGCCGACGAGCACAAGATAGCCGAGGCCGATTCCGTTCAGGATCGTCGGTGCTGGCGGCAGCCCTTCGACCAACAGCGCCACCGGCAGCAGGATCAGCCCGCCCAGGGTGAGTTGCCAGGCTGCCAGCGCCAGGGGCGAGCCCATCTTGCCCCAGCGCTCGATCAGGACCGTTCCCGTCGCCATGGAAGCGGCGCTGGCGAGGCCGGCGACGATGCCGACGGCATCCAGCTTCGCTTGCGGATCGAGCACCAGCAAGGCGACACCGATGAGGCCGGCGAGCGCTGCGAGGATCTGCCCGCGGCCCGGGCGCCGGCCGAGCAGGGGCCAGGCCAGCAGGCCGACGATCAGCGGCTGCGTCGACCCGACCGTCGCGGCGAGCCCTCCGGGGAGGCGCGCGGCGCTGACGAAAAGCAGTGCGAAGAAGATGCCGATATTCGCGAGACCCAGAGCGGACAGCGGCAACAGCTTGTCGCGTGGCGGCAGGCCGGGGCCGAGGGCCATCAGCAGCAGGCCGGCCGGTAGCGCGCGCAACGCGCCGACAAGCAGTGGGTGATCGACCGGAAGCGTCTGGGTGAAGACGATATAGGTCGAACCCCAGAGGCAAGGCACGAGAATGGTGGTCAGCAGGGTTCTGTTCAGGTTGAGCGACATGGCGACCTCCGGTGCCGCAGAGCTTGGCTTCCGCATGCGCCGACGCTATCTTTGTTCGACGTCATATATTTCGATGTCAAAATATATGACGTGAAAATATTTGCAAGGAGCGAAGATGGAGCGGGATCGACCCGGGCCTCAGGGTGGTGCGATGGATTCGATCCTCGCACAGTGGCGGCGCGAGCGGCCTGACCTCGACACGAGCGTCATGGCTGTTTGCGGCGACCTGTGGCGTGCTGCGGACCGGGTGCGCGATGGGGTTGCTGCCAATCTCGCGGCCGATGATCTCGATCTTGCTGGTTTCGACGTGCTGCTGACCCTGCGCCGGCAGGGGAAGGGGCAGGCCCTGTCGCCGTCCGAGCTCGCCCAGGACATGATGATCTCGACCTCTGCGATGACGAACCGTCTCGACCGGTTGCAGAAGCGGGGGCTGATCGACCGGCTCGCGGACCCGGAGGATCGGCGGGCGCTGCGCGTGGTGCTGACCGAGGCCGGCTTCGCGCTGGCGGAGCGAATCGTCGTCAGCCATGTCGCGACCGAGGAACGATTGGTCAGCGCGCTTTCAGAGGAGGAGCGGGCGGAGCTGAGGCGGCTGCTCGCGAAGATCGGCTAGCGGCTACTGATTCTCTGAAGAAGCACTGCGGTCGTCCCGGGGCTTCGCTTCGCTCCAGCCGGATGACCCGCGTTTCATTGAAAACACATGTGCTCGATCCCGCCGCGAATGGGTTCCGCAGGGTCTTGCTCCAAAACGCCGATGCCGCCCCTTAACGCCGCGTTCGTCTTGGTTAACGAGCTGTTAACCAAGTTTAACGAGGTTGGACCCAACGCAGCGGCGCGGGGCTCCGATGATCGAACATGTTGCAGTGCTGATGGGGGGATGGTCCGTCGAGCGGGAGGTCAGCCTCAACAGCGGTGCGGCCTGCGCCCGCGCCCTGGAAGGGCAGGGCTATCGCGTCACCCGCGTCGACGTGGAGCGCGACATCGCCGAGGTGCTGGCGAAGCTGAAGCCGGATGTCGCCTTCAATGCCCTGCATGGTCGCTTCGGCGAGGACGGCACGATCCAGGGCGTGCTCGAGATCCTGCGCATTCCCTATACCCATTCCGGCGTGCTGGCCTCGGCGCTGGCGATCCGCAAGGACCGGGCGAAGACGGTGGTGAAGGCGGCTGGCGTCCCGGTCGCGCATGGCGTCAACGTCTCGCGATTCGCGGCCGCGAAGAGCCATGTCCTGCCGCCGCCCTATGTGCTGAAGCCGGTCGACGAGGGCTCCTCCGTCGGCGTCGTGATCGTCAAGAAGGGGCGAGAGCACCCGCCGCAGGAGATCGCCCGGCCGGACTGGCCTTGCGGCGATATGCTGCTGGCGGAGACCTTCATCGCCGGGCGCGAGCTGACCTGCGCCGTGATGGGCGGCCGGTCGCTGGGTGTGACCGAAATACAAGCCGCAACTGGTGAATTCTACGACTATGACGCGAAGTACGCAAAAGGTGGCTCGATCCACATCTGYCCGGCTCAAATTTTACCRAAAATTTACCAGCAGATCGAAGAGTGTGCGTTAACGGCGCATCAAGCAATCGGRTGCCGGGGCGTCAGCCGWTCTGATTTCCGCTACGACGACGAGAGCRACACGCTCGTCTGGCTGGAAGTCAATACGCAGCCCGGGATGACCGAGACCAGCCTGGTGCCCGAACTGGCTGCCCATGCGGGCCTGAATTTCGGTGAGCTCGTCAAATGGATGGTGCAGGACGCCTCCCTCGATCGGTGAAAGCGATGACGGCGAAAACCTCCTCGCGCCAGCCGGTCGCGGCTACCGGCCCGCAACTGCTGATCGGCAGTGAGCGACAGGGACGCTGGATGCGGCGCCCGCGCCGCTCGGCCACGCCCCTGGCCGAGCGCATCCCGCGCGGCATCGGCTCCTGGCTCGCGCTCGGCTACCTCGCGCTCAGCCTCGGCAGCGGTTTCGTCATCGGCGGCCAGTATCAGGCGATGCAGGACGCCAATGGCGCGCCGCAGCACATGATCGCGCGCATGCTCGGCTTCGGCATCGACCGCGTCACGATCTCGGGCCTCTGGGGGCTGTCGGAGCAGGAGGTGCTCGTTGCCGCCGGCATCGATTCGAAGACCTCGCTGATGTTCTTCGACGCCGACGAGGCGCGCCGGCAGCTCGAGGCCAACCCGCTGATCCGCGAGGCGCAGGTGCGCAAGCTCTATCCGGGCGAGATCTCGATCTCGCTGACCGAGCGCGAGCCCTATGCGCTCTGGCAGGTCAAGGGCGAGCTTTTCGTGATCGCGGCTGATGGCACGGTGATCGACAAGATGGATGATGGCCGCTTCGCCTTCCTGCCGCTGGTCGTGGGCAAGAATGCCAATATCCGCGCGAGCGAATATCTGGCGCTGCGCAAGGAGGCCGGTCCGCTGGCGGAGCATATCCGCGCCGGCATGCTGGTGTCCGACCGTCGCTGGGACCTCAAGCTCGATAACGGCATGGATGTGCGCTTGCCCGAGGCGAAGCCGGAGGCCGCGATCGGGCGGCTCGCTTCGCTGGAGAGCAACGACCGCATCCTCGACAAGGATGTCCTCGCCATCGACCTGCGCCAGCCGGACCGCGTGGTGATGCGCCTCTCCGAGGAGGCGGCTGCCGCCCGGGCCGAGATGCTGAAGAACCGCGCCAAGACCAAGAAGAAGGGAGGGGAGGCGTGAACCACTTCACCTCCCAGGGCCTGACCCCGCGCATGCGCCCGCTCTCGGCGCGCAAGAGCGCGACGCTGTCGATCCTCGATATCGGCACGAGCAAGGTCGTCTGCCTGATCGCCGAGCTGAACCCGGCCGAGGCCAATGAGCGGCTGCGCGGGCGCACCCATGTCGCGCGCATCATCGGCATCGGCCATCAGCGCTCGCTCGGCCTCAAGGGCGGGGCGATCATCGATCTCGAAAGCGCCGAGCGCGCCATCCGCGCCGCCGTCGACGCGGCCGAGCGCATGGCCAAGGTCGAGGTGCAGTCGGTCATCGTCAATCTGACCGGCGGGCGCATCGGCTCGCAGCACTATGCGGCCGGCGTCGATCTGCGCTCCGGCTCGGTCGGAGATGCCGACGTCAAGCGCGTCCTCGCCACCGCCGCGACCCATGCGATCCGCCCCGGCAAGGCCGTGCTCCATGCGCTGCCGACCGGCTATGCGCTCGACGGCGTGCCGGGCGTGCTCGATCCGCGCGGGCTGATCGGCGGCAAGCTCTCCGTCGACATGCATGTCGTCGCCAGCGAGGCGGCGGCGGCGCGCAACGTCATGCTGGCGGTCGAGCGCTGCCATCTCGAGGTCGAGGCGGTGGTGGCGACACCCTATGCCTCCGGCCTCTCGGTCCTGGTCGACGACGAGGCGGAAATGGGCGTGGTCGTCGTCGATCTCGGCGGCGGCTCGACCAGCCTCGGCGTCTTCGCCGGCGGTCATCTGATGCATGCCGACGCCATCGCGGTCGGCGGCAACCACATCACCATGGACGTGGCGCGCGGGCTCTCGACCCGTGTCTCTGCGGCCGAGCGGCTGAAGACGCTGCACGGCTCCTGCATCGCCAGCGCCTCCGACGAGCGCGACATGATCGCGGTGCCGCAGGTCGACGACGACGAGCGCGACATGCCGAACCATCTCGCCAAGTCGCATCTCGTGCGCATCATCAAGCCGCGGGTCGAGGAGATTCTCGAACTGGTCCGCGACCGGCTGAACAATGCCGGCTTCTCGGCCCAGGCCGGGCGCCGCGTCGTGCTGACCGGCGGAGCCTGCCAGCTCACCGGCCTGCCCGAGGTGGCGCGGCGCATTCTCGGGGGCCAAGTTCGCACCGGTCGCCCGCTCGGCATCAAGGGATTGCCCGAAGCCGGCAAGGGGCCGGCCTTTGCGGCGGCGGTCGGCCTGCTGGTCTATCCGCAGGTCGCGCATGTCGAGCATTTCGAACCACGCGCCGCCGGCGGGCGCTATTTCGCGACCGGGACGGACGGCTATTTCTCGCGCGTCGGGCGGTGGCTGAAGGACAGTTTCTGAACTTGGCGCGGAAAAGCGGAAACGGGTTTTCCCGGATCACTACTGCAAGACCGGCCAAGTTCCAGAATTGAGTGAGTACCGCCCGCGTCAGCGGGCACGGCGTCAAACGTAGCAATCGACGGCTCCCGCCAGGCGCCGGTCAAAGGGATCAAAAGAGGCAATCATGGCGATGAATCTGCAAGCCCCGGACATCCGGGAACTCAAGCCCCGGATCACGGTCTTCGGTGTCGGCGGTGCGGGCGGCAATGCGGTCAACAACATGATCGAGGCCGGTCTCGACGGCGTCGACTTCGTCTGCGCCAACACGGATGCGCAGGCGCTGGCGCTCTCGCGCTCCTCGCGCATCATCCAGATGGGCCTCCAGGTCACCGAGGGCCTCGGCGCCGGCTCGCAGCCGGAAGTCGGGCGGGCCGCGGCCGAGGAAGTCATCGACGAGATTCGCGATCACCTGGCGGGCGCACATATGGTCTTCATCACCGCCGGCATGGGCGGCGGCACCGGCACGGGCGCTGCCCCGGCCATCGCCCGCGTCGCCCGCGACATGGGGATCCTGACCGTCGGCGTCGTCACCAAGCCCTTTCAGTTCGAGGGCCAGCGCCGCATGCGCATGGCGGAAGCCGGCATCTCCGAGCTCAACGAGGCGGTCGATACGCTGATCGTCATCCCGAACCAGAACCTGTTCCGCGTCGCCAACGAGACGACCGGCTTCGCCGATGCCTTCGGCATGGCCGACCAGGTGCTCTATTCGGGCGTCGCCTGCATCACCGACCTGATGGTCCGTCCCGGCCTCATCAACCTCGACTTCGCCGACGTGCGCGCAGTGATGCGCGGCATGGGCAAGGCGATGATGGGCACCGGCGAGGCGCAGGGCGAGAAACGCGCGCTGACCGCAGCCCAGGCCGCGATCAACAACCCGCTGCTCGACGACATCTCGATGAAGGGCGCGCGCGGCCTGCTGATCTCGATCACCGGCGGGCGCGACATGAAGCTGTACGAGGTCGACGAGGCTGCCACCCGCATCCGCGAGGAGGTCGATTCCGAGGCCAACATCATCGTCGGCGCCACCTTCGACGAATCGCTCGAGGGCACGGTGCGCGTCTCGGTCGTCGCGACCGGCATCGACAAGCCGCTCTCGCATGTCGGCGAGTCCGACGAGACCGAAGCCCGCATTGCCCAGGTGGCCGAGCGCCTGAAGCAGGAGGCCCGCCTGCGCAGCAATGCCGCGACGCAGGCGCCCCGTCCCACCCAGCAGCCCGCGCCGGTGATCGAGACGGCTCGTGCCGCTCCGCTCGCCGAGCCGGTTCCCGCCGCGCAGGTCACGCAGGACATCCGCATCGAGCCGATGCAGCCGCGTGCGATGATGGTCGCTGCTCCGGCGCCCGAGCCGCACGCCCCCGCCGAGCCGAGCCTGCACTTCGACGAGAGCTTCATTCCGCCGGCGCCGGAGCGCGCGGTGCGCCCGACCCGCATGCCGCGGATCGAGGATCTGCCGGCTCCGGGCCAGGCCCAGCTCCACGCCCAGCGCGGCGCGCAGCCCGTGCCGCAGGCGCCGAGCGCCGTCGAGCAGAAGCGCATGTCGCTGATGCAGCGCCTTGCCTCGGTCGGTTTCGGCCGCAAGGACGAGGAGGAGCAGCACGCCGCGCCGGCGCCTGTTCCGGCGCGCCAGGCCCCGGCCATGCCGCAGGCGGCCGCGCCGAGCGCTGCCCATGCCGAGTATATGCGTCGCCCGGCGCCGCCGGCCTCGCGCCCGGCCCAGGGCCAGCTCGATCCGCATGGCCGTGCCGCGCCGACTCGCAACAGCGAAGAAGACCAGCTGGAGATTCCGGCTTTCCTGCGCCGCCAGGCGAACTGATCTCCCGGCCCGTCGCGGCCTTGTAACCAATCCCGTCGCGCAGGCTGCGCGGCGGGATTTTCGCTGTTAAAAAATCGTTATCTTTCAGCCTGTTATTGTTCCGCCCTCAAAGCTTTCCGGCTGTAACACAGCGAAAGAAAGCGTGATTTTGAGAGGCCGCCTCTAAGGCTTATGTTGCGGCCGCACCAAGAGATTGGCCTACCGGTAGCCGGCTCGATGCCGACTTCGGGAATGTCGCCGCCGGCGATCGCTGCATGGGCAGCGGACATCGGTCGTAGCGATCAGGATTGGATACCGGAATGAACTTCGATCGGCAGACGACTTTGCGGGCTGCGGTGACCCTGAGCGGGATCGGCGTGCATTCCGGCGCTCCCGCGAGCATCTGCCTCAAGCCCTCCAGCGCGAATTCCGGCGTCGTCTTCCTGCGGACGGGCATCGAGGGCATGCCGCCCCAGCTCATCCACGCCAAGCACACCAAGGTCAGCGCCACCGAGCTCTGCACCGTGATCGGCGACCGCGGCCCGGCCTCGGTCTCGACGATCGAGCATCTGATGTCGGCCTGCGCGGGCCTCGGCGTCGACAACGTGCTGGTCGAGATCGACGGGCCGGAGATGCCGATCATGGATGGCAGCGCCAGGGAGTTCGTCGCCGCGATCGAGGCCACCGGCCTCGTGACCCTCGCTGCGCCGCGCCGCTACCTCAAGGTTCTCCAGCCGGTTCGGATCGAGCAGGGCCGTGCCTTCGCCGAGCTGATGCCGGCCGAGCAGGGCTTCCGCCTCGATGTCGAGATCGATTTCGATACCGCCGTGATCGGCCGCCAGCGCAAGATCTTCGATCTCGACGCCAAGGCCTATGCCAGCGAGATCTCCAAGGCGCGCACCTTCGGCTTCATGCGTGATGTCGAGCAGCTCTGGAAGGCCGGCTTCGCGCTCGGCGCCTCGCTCGACAATACGGTCGCGATCGGCGACGACAAGGTCATCAACCCCGAGGGGCTGCGCTATGGCGACGAGTTCGTGCGCCACAAGGTGCTCGACGCCATCGGCGATCTGGCGCTGGCGGGCTATCCGATCATCGGCGAGTTCCGCTCCTATTGCGGCGGTCACCGCATGAATGTCCGCATCCTCGAGGCGCTTTTCGCCGACCGCGCGAATTTCGCGATCGTCGAATCCCAGCCGGTCTTCGCGCCGGCCCGCGCCGTGCAGATGTCGGCGGTTGCTCCGGCCGCCTACGCGCCCGATCTCCACTGAAATCACGCGAGCCGGAGCGCTTCGCCGAAAAGCGGAAGCGTTTTTCTGTCGAAGAAATGCCTTGGTCGCGTCGATCAGCGTCGTTTCGCCTTTCCTTCGCCCGTTTTTTGTCCGAGATGCCGCAGTGCTGCGGAATCGAGCCTTAACCGGCTTTCGGCAGTGGCGCGCGGGAGGCGTCTGAGGTAAGGCATGCTTCCCGCAGGCGGGGACGATCGAAAGAGGAAGACGACGTGAGCGTGACGCGGCAAAGCCTACCGGCAATCCATCGCGGCGTATCTCCGCGCAAGGGCATGGCCCTGGCGCTCGGCGCTGCCATGCTGCTCGGCGGCTGCGATACGCTGTCCTCGCTCAACCCCTTCGACAGGCCCGAGGTCTACAAGCCCGACCTGACTCCGACGACGCCGGCCGACAAGCTCTACAATGAGGGTCTGGCGCGCCTGCAGAACGGCGACAGCGAAGGCGCGTCCAAGAAGTTCGAGGACATCGACAAGTCGGCGCCGTTCTCGCCCTACGCCCGCAAGGGCCTGCTGATGACGGCCTACACCAATTTCCAGGCCTCGAAGTGGGAAGAGACGATCACCGCTTCCAAGCGCTTCATCGCCCAGAACCCGGCGAGCCCCGATGCGGCCTATGCCCAGTACCTGATGGCGATGTCCTATTATAACCAGATCCCGGACACGACCCGCGATCAGGAGCGGACGCGGCAGGCGATCCAGGCTTTCGAGGAGCTCGTCGCCCGCTATCCCAAGTCGGAATACGTGCTCGACGCCAAGGAGAAGCTCCTGGTGGCGCGCGACCAGCTCGCCGGCAAGGAGATGAATGTCGGCCGCTATTATCTCGAAAAGCGCAATTACACCGCTGCGGTGAACCGCTTCCGCGAGGTCATCATCAAGTACCAGACCACCCGCCATGTCGAAGAGGCGCTGGAGCGCCTGACCGAGGCCTATATGGCGCTGGGCATCACCAACGAAGCGCAGACCGCCGCCGCCGTGCTCGGGCATAACTTCCCCGACAGCCCATGGTACAAGGACGCCTACAAGCTGCTGCAGAGCGGTGGCCTGGAACCGCGCGAGGACCGTGGCTCCTATATCAGCCGCGCCTTCGACGGCTTCCAGAAGGCTGTAGGCGGCATCGTCGGGCTGGGTTCCCTCTGACGGAGCTCGCATGAGCCAGAGGCGACCCTGCCGGCTCCGAAACGCGCGCTGAACGCCCATGCTGGCGCAGCTCTCCATCCGTGACATCGTCCTGATCGACAGGCTCGATCTAAGCTTCCATGACGGGCTGAGCGTGCTCACCGGCGAAACCGGCGCGGGCAAGTCGATCCTGCTCGACGGTTTCGCGCTGGCGCTCGGCGGGCGCGGCGACGGATCGCTCGTGCGCCATGGCGAGGCGCAAGGGCAGGTCAGCGCCGTCTTCGACCTGCCGCTCGCGCATGAGGCGCGCAAGCTCGCGCAGGCGCAGGAGATCGATACCGACGGCGATCTGATCCTGCGGCGCGTGCAATATGCCGATGGGCGCACCCGCGCTTTCATCAATGACCAGCCGGTTTCGGTTCAGATCCTGCGCATGGTCGGCGCGGCGATCGTCGAGATCCACGGCCAGCACGACGACCGGGCGCTGACCGACCCGGCGCAGCACCGGGCGCTGCTCGACGGTTTCGGCGGGCTGGAGGAGCAGGCGCAGGCTGTCGCCCAGGCCAGCGAAACGCTGAAGCGGGCACGGCAGGCCTTGCAGGCCCAGCGCCTGCGCGTCGAGGCCGCGCGCAAGGAGGCCGATTTCCTGCGCCATGCGGTCGAGGAGCTCGGCAAGCTCGCGCCGAAGCCCGGCGAGGAGGACGAACTCGCCGCCACGCGCCAGACGATGATGCAGGCCGAGAAGGTCGCGCGCGATCTCAACGAAGCCTATGAGGCGGTCGGCGGCCAGGGCTCGCCCGTGCCGATGCTCGCGGCGGTGCTGCGCCGGCTCGAACGCCGGGCCGGGCAGGCGCCGGAGCTGGTCGATCCCTCGCTCGCCGCGCTCAATACCGCCATCGTCGCGCTGGAAGAGGCCGGCGAGGCGCTCGGGGCTGCGATGCGCGCGGCGGARTACGATCCGCGCGAGCAGGAGCGSRTCGAGGAACGGCTCTTCGCGCTGCGGGCGGCCGGGCGCAAATACGATGTGCCGGTCGATGGCTTGTCCGTGCTCGCGGCGACCATGGCGAGCGACCTCGCGGCGCTGGACGAGAGCGAAACCTCGCTCGGCCGGCTCGAGGCGGAGGTGAGGCAGGCGGAGGACGGTTTCACCAAGCAGGCCAAGGCGCTGTCGGAGGCCCGGAAGACGGCTGCCGCGCGGCTCGATTCGGCGGTGAAGGCGGAGTTGCCGCCGCTCAAGCTGGAACGCGCCCGCTTCATCACCCGCATCGAGAGTGACGAGAGCGCCCGCGGACCGGAGGGTTTCGACCGCGTCGAGTTCTGGGTCGAGACCAATCCGGGCACGCGGCCGGGGCCGATGATGAAGGTGGCCTCCGGCGGCGAGCTGTCGCGCTTCATGCTGGCGCTGAAGGTGGTGCTGGCGGAACGCGGCTCGGCGCCGACGCTCGTCTTCGACGAGATCGACACCGGTGTCGGCGGGGCGGTGGCGGATGCCATCGGCGAGCGGCTGGCACGGCTCGCCGACCGGGTCCAGGTGATCTCGGTGACCCATGCGCCGCAGGTCGCGGCCAAGGCCGGGCAGCATTTCCTGATCGCGAAATCGGCGGA
Source organism: Allobosea sp. TAB14 (assembly GCF_052113865.1). Classification (NCBI taxonomy): domain Bacteria; kingdom Pseudomonadati; phylum Pseudomonadota; class Alphaproteobacteria; order Hyphomicrobiales; family Alloboseaceae; genus Allobosea; species Allobosea sp. TAB14. The sequence continues at coordinate 49,459 of NZ_JBFRDQ010000005.1, forward strand.
GGAAGGCGAGGCTTCGCGCACCGTCACCCGCGTCACCGCGCTCGTCGACCAGACCCGGCGCGAGGAAATCGCCCGGATGCTCGCCGGCGCCTCGATCACCGAGGAGGCGCGGGCTGCGGCAGGGCGCCTGCTCGAGGCGGCGGGCCTGCGCGGCTGATCAGCCGGCCGGTACGAGCTTGAAGCCGGCTCCTTGCCGCCTGACCTGCCGGAAGCCGGTGACATGCCCGCCCGAGACGGTCCAGCCTGTCGCCGCAGCACGCTCCAGAATCGTGCGGCGCGAGCGGGCGGCCTGCGCCGCGTCGAGATCGTAGACGATTCCGAGATCGGGATCGGCGGCCTGCTCCTCGGCCAGATGCAGGGCGTCGCCCCAGAGCAGCAGGGCGCGCGCTTCATCGCCGATGAGGTAGCCACTATGCCCGAAGCTGTGGCCAGGCAGCGCGATCAGTTCGATGCCGGGAAGGACCTCGCCGGGCGCTGCCGGCCGGATGCGGCCGGCATAGAGGCGCTGCAAGGTCGCGGTGATGTCGAAGGCGCCGCGCTTGTTGTCCGGCGTGCCGGCCCGCTTCGCCTCGTCGCCGTAATAGCCGAGATCGGCCTGCGGAACGATGATTTCGGCTCGTGGCAGCCAGGGCTGTTCGCCATCGAACAGACCAAGCGCGTGGTCGCCATGGAGATGAGTGATCAGGACGCGATCGACCTCCTCCGGCTGGATGCCGGCGGCRACCAGCGCGGTGCGCGCATGGCCGAGCGCCGGACCCCAGGCGGAGCCGGTGCCGGCGTCGACGAGGGTGATGCCGTCCTTGCCGCGCAGCACGAAGCAGTTCACGTCGATGCTGATTTTGGGCTTGCCAAAGCGGGCGATGGCCTCGTCGCGGGCGGCCTCGCCGGCCTGATGGATCATGACGTCCGACGGCGCTTCGAAAATGCCGTCGAGCAAGGTGATGACGTCGTATCCGCCGAAACGGTGGGCTTGCGCACTCATCGCAGTGTCTCCTGTCCGATGCTGGCCTAGCCGCCGGCACCGGGGGGCGGCAATGTTGCCCGGCAGGGAGCAGCCCTGCACCGGGCGCGCGAATCCTCCATTTCCTTTTGGCGCGTCTTGCTTTATGAGCCGTTTTCGATTGACGGCTTGCAGGTGCTGTCCGCGCCGCTTTCCCGTCACCCCCAGTTTCGCGACCTCTCGCGTTTCGAGCCTCAGATTTAGGCCTTCCACATGTCCTTCTCCCTCACGAGCCCGCCGCTCGCGCGTGCGCTCGCCGAACGCAATTACTCCGAACCGACGCCGGTGCAGAACGCCGTGCTGGAGGAGGCCGCGCGCGGCCGCGACCTGCTGGTTTCCTCGCAGACCGGCTCAGGCAAGACCATCGCCTACGGGCTTGCCATCGGCGAGACCCTGCTGGGCGACGGCGAAAAGCTCGGCCGGGCCGCAGCGCCCCTCGCACTGATCATCGCGCCGACCCGCGAACTGGCCCTCCAGGTGCAGCGGGAACTGGCCTGGCTCTACGAACATGCGGGAGCGCGGGTGATCTCCTGCGTCGGCGGCATGGACCCGCGCCGCGAGGCGATGCTGCTCGACGAGGGCGCACATATCGTCGTCGGCACGCCCGGCCGCCTGCGCGACCATATCGAGCGTCGCCGTCTCGACGTCTCGGCGCTCAAGGCCGTGGTGCTCGACGAGGCCGACGAGATGCTCGATCTCGGCTTCCGCGACGATCTCGAATTCATCCTGAAGACGACCCCCGAGGGGCGCCGCAGCCTGCTGTTCTCGGCGACCTTCCCGAAGGCCATCGTCCAGCTCGCGCAGAGCTACCAGCACGATGCGCTGCGCATCGAGGTGGAAGCGGCGCGGCGCGGCCATGCCGACATCGCCTACAAGGCCGTGCGCGTTTATCCCAAGGAGGCGGAGCTCGCGGTCGTCAACCTGCTGCGGTTCCACGACGCGCCGGTGGCGCTGGTCTTCTGCAACACGCGCAATGCCGTGCGCCATCTCGAAGCCATTCTGCTTGAGCGCGGCTTCGCCGCCGTCGCCCTGTCGGGAGAGCTCGGCCAGAACGAGCGCAATGCCGCCCTGCAGGCGCTGCGCGACGGGCGGGCACGGGTCTGCGTCGCGACCGACGTCGCCGCGCGCGGCATCGACCTGCCGGGGCTCGACCTCGTCATCCATGCCGAACTGCCCAACGACGCCGAGGTGATGCAGCATCGTTCGGGCCGGACCGGGCGCGCCGGCAAGAAGGGCACCAGCGTCGTGCTGGTGCCGCAGTCACGCCGGCGCAAGGCCGAGCGGCTGCTGATGGAAGGCAAGGTCGAGGCCGAGTGGATCGGCCCGCCGACGCCGGAGGAGATTCGCGCGCTCGATCAGGAGCGGCTGCTCAAGGATCCGATGCTCTCGGGCGACGAGGGCGAGGATGATGCCGGCATGGTCGAGGCGCTGATGGCCGGCCGCGAGGCGCGCGAGATCGCGGCGGCGCTGGTCAGGCTCTATCGTTCGCGCCTGCCGGCGGCCGAGGAGGCGGGCGATCCCGGCTTCGGCCGCGACGAGCGCCGGCCGGCGCGCAGCCATGACGATTACGCGACGCCGCGCGAGCGCTTCGCCGCCGGACGCGAGGACAGCCCCCGCGCCGACGGGCCGCGCAAGGGCGGCCCGCGTGGCGACACGGTCTGGTTCCGTCTCAATGTCGGGCGCAGGGACGGCGCCGATCCGCGCCAGTTGCTGCCGATGCTGTGCCGGCGCGGCAAGATCACGCGCGACGAGGTCGGCGCGATCCGCATTTTCGACCGCGAGACCAAGGTCGAGATCGACGCCGATGTGGCGGAGCGCTTCTACGAGCTCGCCAAGGCGGTGGATCGTGACAAGGTCATGATCGAGCCTGTGACGGGCGAGGACGAGCGCCGTCCTGCGAAGCCCTTCGCCGAGAAGGCGAGCCATGCTCCGGCCCCCTATCAGCGCAAGGCGCGAGACGAAGGCGTGGCCGGGGAGCCTCGCGAGGCGCGTGGCTATGAGAAGAAGCCGTTCGCCAAAAAGCCTTATGAGGGCAAGGGCAAACCCTTCGCGGATAGGCCGTTCGCCGGCAAGCCCGCAGCGGGCAAGTCCTTCGGCGGATCGAAATCCTACGATCCCGTCCGCAGCGACCGCGATCCGTCGGCGGAGCCGCGCRCACCCTGGTCGGAGACCGGCAAGCCGCATGGCGGAAAACCCTATGCCGGCAAGAAGCCCGCTTTCTCTGGGAAGCCCGGCGGAGTCAGGAACGATGGGCCCGGTGCGCGCGGGCCGGCCGGCAAGCCGTTCAAGAGCAAGAAGCCCCGGCGCGACGATCGCGGCTGATCGCCATCATCGCCCGCAACGGGGCTGGCTCGTTCAGCCCCGGCGGCACCTCTCCGCTCAGCGCAGGCCGAGGAAGGAGAGGATGGCGAGGACGACGACGATCAGGCCGACGAGGTAGATGATATTGTTCACGAAAGCCCCCTGACTGAAGTGGGCCGTGAGGCCCGATCTACGGAAATGAACCGTATTCAGGGGTGAAAGGTTCCCGCTGGAAAATCGGGAGCCACGGTCACGAAACGCGCGTCATCCCGGACGAAGCGAAGCGGAGATCCGGGATCCACGCCTGAACCTTGATCGGAAAGGCTCCGGCATGAATCCCGGATCGGCGCCGCCAAAGGCGGCACGCCCGGGATGACGCGTCGTGTTCCCGCCCCATAGGCGTCGGACGGCCGACCGCTCAGGCCACCACCTTGCGGTAGAGATGCCAGGTCGCGTGGCCGAGAACCGGCATCACCACGATGAGGCCGACCAGCACGGGCAGGCAGCCGAGCACCAGAAGCCCGGTGACGATCAGGCCCCAATACATCATCACGCGCGGATTGGCCTCGACCGCCGCGATCGAGGTGCGGACCGCCGTCGGCATGTCGACATGGCGGTCGATGATGAGCGGGAAGGCCACCACCGAGATCGAGAAGGCGAGGATGGCGAAGAGCAGGCCGACCGAATTGCCGACGATGATCATGATCCAGCCGTCGAAGGTGGTGAAGGTGGCGCGCAGGAAATCCGCCGTCGAGACATCGGCGGGCAGGCCGAGCTGGGCGCGGTAGATCAGCCAGGCGCAGGCGAGCCAGGCAAGGAAGAGCCCGGTCAGCAACACGCCGAGCARCACGATCTGCCCGATCGCCGGCGATTGCAGCACGTCGAAGGCATGGCGCCAGGACGAATCCTGCCCTTGCTCGCGGCGCCGGCTGATCTCGTAGAGACCGATCGCCGCGAAGGGGCCGAGCAGGGCGAAGCCGCCGAGCAGCGGGAAGAGCAGGGGGAAGATGTTGTAGGTGACGGTGAGCTGCGCGAGCAGCACGCCGGCGACCGGATAGATCAGCGCGACGAAGACGAGATGGCTCGGCTGCGCCTTGAAATCCTCCCAGCCGCGCCAGAGTGCATCGCGCAGATCCATCGTCGTGATGGTGTGGACATGTGGCTCCACCGCTCTGCCGAGGTGATGAACGGTGCCGTCAAGATTGGCCATGGCGTATCTCCCGGTTCCGGCCCGGTTTGCCAAAAAGCCGTCGACATGTTCCTTGGCGTCAACGGCCTTCAGGCGTCGAGCTTCCAATTCCCAGTTCACGGATAATACACGCCGAAGCGGGTTTTGTTGCAAGCCGTCGCGCGGATGTGACGTGAGGAAGGGTTCGGAGATGGTGACGGCCGCCGACGCCGCTGCTGCCCTTTCTCGACAGCGCCTTCTCGCCTAATGCTTCCCGCATGAGCGACACAGACGACAACGCCCCTTCCGAAACGCCTGTCGCCGAGCTGACGCTRCGGCGGGCGAAGCTCGAACACAAACGGCTCGCCGCCGAGGTGCAGGCGGCGAATGATGCCTATTTCCAGGAAGACCAGCCGATCATGGACGACGCCGCCTATGACGCGAAGCGTCGCCGGCTCGTGGCGCTGGAGGAGGCCTTTCCCGAGCTGAAGGAGAGCGGCGGCGTCAGCAGCAAGGTCGGCGCCAGGCCATCAGGCAAATTCGCCAAGATCCGGCATCGCGTGCCGATGCTCTCGCTCGACAATGCCTTCTCGGACGAGGCCGTCGCGGAGTTCGCCCAGCGCGTCTATCGCTTCCTCGGCCGCAAGGAAGAGGCGGGCGGCATCGCCTTCACCGCCGAGCCGAAGATCGACGGGCTCTCGCTCTCGCTGCGCTACGAGAAGGGCGAGCTGGTCGCGGCGGCGACGCGCGGCGACGGTGAGGAAGGCGAAGACGTCACCGTCAATGCACGCACCATTTCCGAAATTCCCGGGGCGCTCGCCGGGCCGGATGTGCCGGAGATCGCCGAGGTGCGTGGCGAGGTCTATCTCGGCCATGCCGATTTCGCGGGGATCAACGAGCGTCAGCGCGAGAAGGGGCTGCCCGAATTCGCCAATCCGCGCAACGCCGCCGCCGGCTCGCTGCGGCAACTGGATGTCAGCGTCACGGCCTCGCGACCCCTGCGCTTCTTCGCCTATGCCTGGGGCGAGATGCCGGTGCTGCCGGCGCCGACCCAGATGGGCGTGGTCGAGGCCTTCAAGCGCTGGGGCTTTCGCACCAACCCGCTGATGAAGCGCTGCGAGAGCGTCGCCGAGCTGGTCGCGCAGTACCGGCTGATCGAGAGCCAGCGCGCCACGCTCGGYTACGATATCGACGGGGTGGTTTACAAGGTCGACGATCTCGCCTTGCAGGCGCGCCTCGGCTTCGTCTCGCGGGCGCCGCGCTGGGCGATCGCGCATAAATTCCCGGCGGAGCTGGCGACCACGATCCTGGAGGCCATCGACATTCAGGTCGGTCGTACCGGCGCGCTCTCGCCGGTGGCGCGGCTGAAGCCGGTCACGGTCGGCGGCGTCGTGGTGACGAACGCGACGCTGCACAACGAGGACTACATCAAGGGCTTCGATTCCAAGGGGCTGCCGATCCGCGACGGCACCGATATCCGCATCGGCGACACGGTGACGGTGAAGCGGGCCGGCGACGTCATCCCACGCGTCGAGGCCGTGGATCTGTCGAAGCGGCCGGCGGATTCCAAGCCGTACGAGTTCCCGACGCTCTGCCCGGCCTGCGGCAGCCATGCCGTGCGCGAGCATAATCCGCGCTCATGCGCTCGACATCGACGGGCTCGGTGACAAGCAGATCGAGTTCTTCCACAGCGACCCCGATCTGCCGGTGAAGGAGCCGGCCGACATCTTCACGCTCGCCCGGCGCGACGAGGCCAATTTCAAGAAGCTCAAGGACAAGGAAGGTTTCGGCGCGGTCAGCGCGAAGAAGCTGTTCGAGGCGATCGAGGCAGCGCGGACGCCGCCGCTCAATCGCCTCCTGTTCGGGCTCGGTATCCGTCATGTCGGCGAGACCAATGCGCGGCTTCTGGCCCGCAACTACGGTTCCTTCGAGACCCTGCGCGAGACGCTTGCCGCCGCGGCCGATCCGGCCTCGCCGCAACGGCAGGAACTCGATGCCATCGACGGCGTTGGCCCGACCGTGGTCGAGGCGCTGCTGCAGTTCTTCGGCGAGCCGCACAATCAGGACCTGCTCGACCGCTTGCTGGAGCAGGTCCGGCCGCAGCCGCTGGAGGCTGTCGCCACGACGAGCCCGGTCGCCGGCAAGACGGTGGTCTTCACCGGCGCGCTGGAGCGGATGACGCGCGACGAGGCCAAGGCGATGGCGGAGCGACTCGGCGCGAAGGTGGCCGGCTCGGTGTCGTCGAAGACCGATCTGCTGGTCGCGGGGCCGGGCGCCGGCTCGAAGCTCAAGGACGCCGCCAAGCACGGCGTCGAGGTGATCGACGAAGCCGGCTGGTTCGAGCTGATCGGTGGAGGCGGCGGAGCCTGAGCCCGAAATCAATGACCGTAACGCGTCCCATCATGGTCGGGCTTGTCCCGACCATCCACGTCCTCGCTGGTCGAAGGTCGTGTTCAAGGCGTGGATGCTCGCCACAAGGGCGAGCATGACGGAGACTGGATCGCCCGCCGACTACTCAGCCGCCGCCGTGAAGATCGCCGGCGGCGGGGCGCCCGCTGCCCGCACCTGGCTCGGGGCCGAGCCGGTGATGCGCTTGAAGGCGCGGCTGAACGAGGCTTCCGATTCATAGCCGAGCCGCTGCGCCACCACGGCGATGCGCATCCTGTCCCGCGCCAGCCATTGCCGGGCCTGATGCATGCGGACCTGGGCGACATAGCGGGCCGGCGTCTCGCCCACCACGCTGGCGAAGCGCTCGGCGAAGCCGGAGCGCGAGGCGCCCATCAGTTCGGCGAGGCTTTCCACCGTCCAGTCCGCTTCAGGATGGGCATGGATCGCCGCCAGCACCCGGCCGATCTGCGGGCAGCGCGCCGCCGCGATCCAGCCCTTGTCCTCGCCGCAGCCGTTCTCGACCCAGCCGCGGATGATGGTGGCGGCGATGACGTCCGCGAGCCGGGCGAGGATGCCGCCGGCGCCGACGCGGTCCATGCAGACCTCGCGGCCCATCGCCTCGAGCAGATGCGGTATGCCTGGCTCGTTGGCGGCGAAATCATACATCCGCATCACGTCGGGCATCAGCCGCAGCAGCGGATGGTCGGCATCGACGTTGAAGGTCATGCTGCCGCTGAAGAGCAGCATGTGTTCGCTGCCGCTGCCGCCGCCCTCGAGTTCGGTGATATCGCCACAATGCTGCTTCACCGCGCAGTCGCAAGGCGGCGAGGGCGTCACAGCCGGCGCGCTCGCCAGCACATGCGCGCCGCCACGCGGGAGGAGCAAGGCGTCGCCGTCGCGCAGCTCCAACCAGTCGCCTGTCGGCATCTTCAGCCAGCAGCCGCGCTGGGCAATGAAGTAGAAGCGCGCGGCGCGGCAAGGCGGGAAGGCGATGGCCCAGGGCGAGGCCATCTGGCAGCGGCTGTAGTCGACGCCGTCGAGCCTGAGCCCGCGCAACATCTCGGTGAGATGGTCGGCAGAGTGCGATGCAACATATTTGGACGAAAGGTCATTCATTCCAGACAATATAGCATGGAAACTCCAGAGGGCCACGCCCATCTTCCGGCCTCCTCATGGAGACTCCCATGTCAGATTCCCTTTCCGTCACCGCGCTCGACCTCGATGAACCCATCGAGGATGTGCGCGGAAAACCGGCCTGGGCGGCGATCGTCTCGCTGACCTTCGGCGTCTTCGGCCTTGTCACGGCCGAGTTCCTGCCCGCCAGCCTGCTGACGCCGATGGCCGCCGACATCGGCGTCTCGGTCGGCGCCGCCGGGCAGGCCGTGACCGCCACCGCCGTGGTCGGCGCCATCGCCGGCCTTGCGGCGGCCATCGTGACGCGCGGCGTCGACCGGCGCATCGTGATCTGGTCGCTGACCGGCCTGCTGATCCTGTCGARCGCGCTCGCCGCCGTCGCAACCAATCTGCCGACGCTGCTCTTCGCCCGCGTCCTGCTCGGCATCGGGCTCGGTGCCTTCTGGTCGATGGTTGCGGCGACGGCGATGCGGCTCGTGCCGCCAAGCGCCTTGCCCAAGGCGATGTCGCTGATCTTCACCGGCGTTTCGATCGCGACCGTCAGTGCGGCGCCGATCGGCGCCTATGTCGGCAATCTCATGGGCTGGCGCGTCGTGTTCTGGCTCGCGGCGCTGGTCGGCGTCGCGACGCTGGTGATCCAGATGGCCGTGCTGCCCCGTCTGCCGGCTCGCGGTTCGCCCGATATCCGCACGCTGTTCCGCCTGCTCGGCCAGCCGAGCATCGCACTGGTGCTGGTGGGCATCGTCGTGGTGATTTCCGGGCATTTCGCCGGTTTCACCTATGTCCGCCCGTTCCTCGAACAGATTCCGAAGCTGTCGGTCGAGGCGATCTCGCTGGTGCTGCTGGCCTATGGCGTTGGTGGCTTCTTTGGGAACTTCCTCGGCGGGGCGATCACCGCCCGCAGCGCCAAGGCTTCGGTGATCTTCGGCGCGCTGTTGATCGCGCTGATGGGTGGAAGCCTTCTGTTCGCCGGCACGTCGCCGATTGCCTCGGCCGTCGCCGTCGGTCTCTGGGGCTTCGCTTTCGGCGCACTGCCGGTCGGCTTCCAGACCTGGCTGGTCCGCGTCGCGCCGGAGGAGGAAGCCGAATCGGCCGGCGGCCTGCTCGTCGCCGCCTTCCAGGTCGCGATCGCGAGCGGCGCGGTCTTCGGCGGGCTTCTGGTCGATGGCTTCGGGACGCTGGGCGTCATCGCCTATGCCACGATAGCGACCTTGGTCGGCGGGCTCGGCGTGCTGCTGCTCGGTGCCAAGAGTCCCGAGCGGGTCGGGGGCAAAGCCGCCGCCCACGCCATCTGAGGCTCTGTCTCGCGGCAACGAAACAGATCGGGCGCGTGATGTGCCCGATCACTTTTCTTCAAGACAGCGGCGCAGCGGGAGGGTTTATGCTGGCGCCATGGAAGCAGTCACACAGGGCGAGACACTCTGCCTCGAACCGCTCGTCGCCGGCGAGCGGGCGAAGCTGTTTCCGGCCGAGCGTTTCGGCGGGCTGGATTGTCTCGCGGCGACCTTCCGCCGCCATGCCTATGCGCCGCACCAGCATGAAAGCTATGTGATCGGCACCATCGAGGCCGGCTGCGAGACCTTCCGTGTGCGTGGCGCGCGGTACTATGCGCGGCCGGGGCTGATCACCTTCGTCAATCCGCTGGAAACCCATGACGGCGAGCCCTATGGGCCTGGCTACAGCTATCGCATGACCTATCCCGAGACCGGGTTGATGCGCGAGGTCGCGGCTTCGCTCAGCGGCCGTGAGACGACCGGGACGCCGTTCTTTCCGGAGCCTCTCGTCGAGGATGCGGAAGGCGCTGCGCTCTTCGCCGTCGCGCATCGCGCGATCGAGGATGGCAAGGACCTGCTGGCGGGCGAGGAGATGCTGCTGCGTTTCTATGCGCATTGCCTGGCCCATCATGCCGATCTGACGGTTCGGGCCGTCGGTGCGGAGGAGGGGCCTGTCGCCAAGGCGCGCGAATTGTTCGAGGCGCGCTACGAGGAAGATCTGTCGCTGGCCGATCTGGCGCGCCTGACCGGCCTGCCGCGCCATCACCTGATCCGCGCTTTCCGGCGGGAAACCGGGCTCACCCCTCACGCCTATCTCGTCGATGTCCGTGTCAGGCGTGCGCGCGAGCGGCTGCGGCGCGGCGAGATGCCGGGCGATGTCGCAGCGGCGACCGGCTTCTGCGACCAGCCACATCTGACGCGTGCCTTCAAGGCCCGCTTCGGCGTCACGCCCGGGGCCTTCCGGGCGGCGCATGCCGGCTGAAGCCGGCTCTTCGAAAGAAAACCTCCATGTCCACGATGCGCGACGATATCAGGCGCGGCCTGAGCGATATCTGGCCGGCCGCGGTGGCAGCAGCGCCGATCGGCCTGCTCTTCGGGGCGGTGGCGGCGAGCAARGGGCTGTCGCCGTTCGAAGTCTTCCTGATGAGCATCATGGTCTTCGCCGGTGGCGCGCAATTCGCCGCGATCGAGCTCTGGGCGAACCCGGCGCCGGTCGCCGCGCTGGTCTTCTCGACGCTGCTGATCAATGCCCGCCATGTGCTGATGGGCGCTTCGCTCGCGCCCAAGCTGCAGGGCTTCAGCCGCGGGCAGAAATTCCTCGGGCTCTACTACATGGCCGATGAGAATTGGGCGCTGGCCGAGAAGCGTGCTCGCACCCATCGCCTGACGCCGGCCTATTGGTTCGCGATGGTCATCCCCTTCGTTTCGGGTTGGCTGATCAACTCGACGCTCGGCGCGATGATCGGGGCAGTGCTGGGCGATCCCAAGCGGCTCGGCGCCGATTTCGCCTTCACGGCGCTGTTCATCGCCCTCGTCGCCGCCTTCTGGAAGGGGCGGGTGACCTTCTGGACGGTGACCGCCGCCGGCATCGCTTCGGCCGTCACCTATCGGTTGGCTGGCCCGCCCTGGCATGTCGCTGCGGGGGCGGTCTTTGGCCTGCTGGCGGCCTGGCTCGCTGCGGGCAGCGAGCCTCGGGTACGGAATGTGGCGATCGAGGAGGCCGAGGCGTGAGTGTCGATCCGATCAATCTCCTCGCCTTCCTCGGCATGGCGATCGTGACCTATGCGACCCGGGTGGCGGGGCTTGCGCTCGTCGGGCGGCTCAACCTCTCGCCGCGCGCGCAGGCGGCCTTCGATGCGATCCCGCCCGCCGTGCTGATCGCGGTGATCGCGCCCAGCGCGCTTGCCACCGGCTGGGCCGAGACGGCGGCGGCGGCGATCACGGCGCTGGCCGCGACGCGGCTGCCGCTGCTCGGAGTGGTGGCTGTTGGCGTGGTTGCGGTGGTCGGATTCCGCATGGTGATCTGATCCACCGCCGTCATGCTCGGGCTTGACCCGAGCATCTCAGGACCCGCTTCGTCATTCCGGGCGACCGAAGGGAGACCCGGAATCCATCATAGGGTGCTGAGCACTCCGATGGCTTCCGGATCGGCGCCGCTTCGCGGCTTGTCCGGAATGACGCTCTGCCGGTTTGGAGATTCTCGGGTCGAAGCTGTGCTTCGCCCGAGAATGACGGAGCCGATTACAACGGCCGGCAGGCCGCCTCCAGCCATTCCTTCGCCTCGCCTGCGACCAGCGGCGAAAGCTTTTCCCAGACCTTGGCGTGGTAGTCGTCGATCCAGGCGATCTCGCCGTTGTCGAGCATGTTCTTCTCAATCAGCGCCCGCTCATAGGGGCACCAGGTGATCGTCTCGAAGCCGTAGATTGTGCGCTCGGCGCCGGGGATATGGCGCTCCTCGACGACGATCAGGTTCTCGATGCGGATGCCGTAATGGCCTTCCTTATAGTAGCCGGGCTCGTTGGAGAGGATCATGCCCGGCTCCAGCGGCGTGGTGCCGAGCTTGGAGAGGCGCTGTGGTCCCYCATGCACCGAGAGATAGCTGCCCACGCCATGGCCGGTGCCATGGTCGAAATCGAAGCCGCCCTGCCAGAGCGGCAGCCGCGCGAAGGCGTCGAGCTGCGCACCCGAAGTGCCCTTGACGAAGACCAGCCGGGAAATCGCGACATGGCCCTTGAGCACGCGGGTATAGCGGTCGCGCATCTCGGCGGTGGGCTCGCCGACGGCGATGGTGCGGGTGATGTCGGTGGTGCCGTCTTCATATTGGCCGCCGGAATCGACCAGGAAGATGCCGGGCTCGATGCGCCGGTTGCTGGATGCCGTGACGCGATAATGCGGCAGTGCCGCATTGGGGCCGGCGCCGGCGATGGTGGTGAAGGAGACGTCCTTGAGCAGGCCGGTTTTCAGCCGCTCGTTTTCCAGCGCCGCGACTGCGTCGATCTCGGTGAGGCTGCCCTTCGGCGCCTCACGCGCCAGCCAGGACAGGTAGTTCGTCATCACCGCGCCGTCGCGCAGATGGGCGGCGCGGCTGCCGGCGAGTTCCGCCGCGTTCTTGCGGGCCTTCATCARGGCGATSGGGTCGGCGCCGGCATCGGGCGTGCCGCCGGCCTCGCGGATGAGCGTCGCCAGCGCCGAGGCGGCGGTCGAAGCATCGAGCCTGACCTTGGCCTTGGCGGCGCCGAGCTTCTGCAACTGCCGCTCGAGTTCGGCCGGCGGCGCGATCTCGCCGACCGCGCCGATGGCATCGCCGGCCTCGTTGGTGATCTTTTCGGGCGCGAGGAAGACGGTCGGGCGGCCTTCGCGCGGCACGATGGCGTAACCTAGCGGTAAAGGCGTGTGCTCGACATCGCCGCCGCGGATGTTGAAGGTCCAGGCCAGCGCATGCGGGTCTGAGACGACGAGCGCATCGACCTTGGCCTCGGCCAGCGCCTTCTGGATGCGGGCGAGCTTGGAAGCCGTGTCCTCGCCGGCATAATCGGCGCGATGCGCCTTGACGGGGGCGGCCGGCGGGGCAGGGCGGTCGCTCCAGAGCGCGTCGATCGGGTTTCTCGCGACGGGAACGAGCGTGCCGCCGGCGGCCGCGACGGCCTTTTCCAGCTTCGCGACGCCATCGGTGGTGTGAAGCCAGGGATCGTAGCCGAGCTTGCCCCCAGCCGGCAGGTTCTGCTCGATCCAGCGCTCCAGCGGTGTCTCTTCCATGCGGACGGGCGTGACGACCTCGGTATCGGTCTGCTCGGCCGACTGGATGGTGTAGCGCCCGTCGACGATCAGCGCCGCCTTCTCGGCCAGCACCACGGCATTGCCGGCGGAGCCGGTGAAACCGGTCAGCCAGGCGAGGCGGGCCATATGGCCCGGCACATATTCGCCCTGGTGCTCGTCGGCGCGCGGCACGATGAAGCCATCGAGGCCTTGCGCGGCCAGGGCCAGCCGCAGCGCGGCGACACGGCCGGCGACCTGCGCCGGGTCGCTCGGCTCGGTGAAGGACTGGAAGCGGCAGGTCGGGATGATCGATTCGGTCATGGCGGGGTCCGGCATAGCGTGCGCCATCGTCGCGCTCCATCGGCGAAAGCACCAGTGCAAATGCGTCGGCGTGGCGATGCCTCTTCCGTAGGACCGCGCTGCCTCGCCGATCCGCATTGTGCCATTTCGTTATGCAATCTACGCAAATATTAACGAGATCGGACTTGTTGCATGCGTTTTGTGCATATCTCGCATATGCGAACACATCTTCTCGCAAGTGCGAAATGAGCCCATTTTAGTCGCATAAGAGAACGAGGAAGCGACCGGGACTGTCCTTCGTTTTTCGGAGATGGACCCATGACCTACGTGTTGAACAATGCCGACGTATTGCCCGTGCCCGTGGTGGCCGGGACGACGACGCGCTCGGAAAAGCCCGGCCTGCTGCGCCGGCTCCACGCCGCGATGATCGAAAGCCGCATGCGCTCGGCGGCTCGCGAGCTGCGGGCCCGCAATCTTCTCATCGATGAGGCGGGGATCGTGCTCGGCGGCATTCCGTTCGCGAGCCTGTCCAACGACGGGTCGCTGCCTTTCAATCGCTGAATCTTCGGCGCGCCTTGGGGTTTGCGCCGCAACCGAACGGAGCCACAGCATGATCGCCCTCATCAGGCATGTTGCCGAACAGATCGCCGATGCGGCGAAGTTCGCCGTCGCCGTCTGGCATGACGCCCGCAGCCTGCAGGCTGAGGCCGAGGCCAAATACGGCCGTATCGACTTCTGAGATCGACGCTGACGACCGCGCGCCGCCGGGCTCCTGAAGCCCGTGGCGCCGGAGGTCAGGCAGGGCGGCGGGGCCTCGGGGCTGCGCCGCCTTTTTTCATGGTCAGCGTCGCCCAGCCTTCGCGCAGCGATTGGCTGACGAGGTAGATGCCCTGGTGCCGGTAGGCCGAGGCCACGCCGGCGACATCCATCGCGAGCAGCCCCGACAGGATGAGCGTCCCGTCCGGTGACAGGGCCCGGGCGATCGAGGGGGCGAGGCGCTTCAGCGGCCAGGCGAGGATGTTGGCGAAGATCAGGTCGAAATGGCCTGTGCGGTTCGCCTTGGCATGGCGCAGGCCCGGCGCGACATAGAGATCGAGCGCGTGCGGCGCGTGGTTGAGGCGGGCGTTATGGGCGGAGACCTCGACCGCGATCGCGTCGATGTCGCCGGCAACGACCTTGCGCTTGATCTGCTTGGCGAGCGCCAGCGCCAGGATGCCCGTGCCGGTGCCGACATCGAGCCCGTGGCGCGGGCGGCGCTTCTTCAACTCGGCATCCAGAGCCAGCAGGCAGCCGGCGGTGGTGCCGTGATGGCCGGTGCCGAAGGCGAGTGCCGCCTCGATCTCGATCGATACGTCGTTGATGCGCACGACATCCCGATCATGCGCGCCATGGACGAGGACGCGGCCGGCGCGCACGGGCTTCAGCCCGTCGAGGCTGTTGGCCACCCAGTCCTGCGTATTCACGGTGCTGAACGGGGTCTCGTCGACGAGATCGCCGACGATCGGCCTGAGCAGGTCGCGCACCGCCGCTTCGTCCGGATGGCTGGCGAAATAGATCTCGACCTTCCACGGCGCGTTCAGCGAAAGCGTGGTGACGCCTTCCTCGATCTCGAAGGCCGAGATCGCGGTCTCGGTCGGATCGAAGATCTCGCCGAGCAATTCGGTCAGAGCCCGGGCCTTCTCGCCCGAGGTGGAGAGTTCGAAGACGGTCGCGACCGTCGCTGGCAGAAGGCCTTCGCGCATGCGGTGGCATTAGCAGGGGGCGGCGGGGTTGTCATGCGGGGTAGCGCCGCGGGCGGCGTGAAGAGCGCGCGCTCAAGAATAAGTTCGGATAGCGCGGGGAACCCTCTCCCGGAGGGAGAGGGCAGGGTGAGGGGTAGGCCGTTGAGGTTTGCCGAAACTCACCGCAGCCGTGGTGAGGGCGCGCCGGACTGGTCCAGGGGCCTACACCTCACCCCTACCCCTCTCCTTACAGGAGAGAGGATCCCGCGCCTTTTCATGAAATGCCTCAATCAGCCGTGCTGTGCGTTCAGCCCGGCGAAGACCTGCGCGAAACTGCCGGTCGCCTCGGCATAGCGCAGAGGCTTGCAGCGTTCGACGATGACTTCGCCGGCCGCTGGCTGCGTTTCGAGGATCGTCATCATCTCGCTGGTGAAATCGGCGAGCGGCATCGCGGCGGGGTCGACCGCCTGCTGTGCGCCCATCAGTTCGGTCTGCACATAGGGCGGTGCGATCTCGATGACCTCGACCGACGTGTGCTTGAGCTGCTCGCGCAGGCCGATCGACCAGGAATGGATCGCGGCCTTGGTCGCGCTATAGGTCGGGGTCACCGCCAGCGGCACGAAGGCGAGGCCGGACGAAACAGTCAGGATGGTGGCGCGCGGTTGCTTCAGGAAATGCGGCAGCAGCGCCGTCGTCAGCCGGATCGGGCCAAGCAGGTTGGTCGCGATCGTCTCTTCGGCGATGGCGAGATTGTCGGCGGCCGGTACGTTCTCCGGCTTCATGATGCCGGCATTGTTGAGGACGGCATTGAGCTTGGGAAATCGCTCGACGACTTGCCGGGCGAAGGCCTCGATATCGGCCTTGTCCTGGATGTCGAGCAGCATCGAGGCCATGCCGGGCTTCGCGGCGGTGACCTCATCGAGCACGCCTTCGCGACGCCCGGCAATGATGATCTGATTGCCCCTGGCGTGAAGGGCCTCGGCCAGCGCGCGGCCGATGCCCGAGCCGCCGCCGGTGATCAGGATGGTGTTTCCGGAGATGTTCATCGCAAAGCCCTCTGAATGGTTGCGCTTCACGAGGTGGCATCGGTACTCTTCAAAAGAAAGAAGGCGCCAGAAAGTGCCATACGCACTAAAAGGAGAGTGTGGGATGCAGGCGATCCGAAGCGCCATGGGCGCGATGCACGCCCGAAGCAACGCGCTGCCGCCGGTGAGCCCGGCGGTGGAGTCGCTGGTGCGCCAGGTGATCGCGCAGGTGGCGGACAAATGGACCATGCTGGTGCTGGAGGCGCTCGAGGAGCACGGCACGCTGCGCTTCACCGAGATCGGGCGCATGGTCGGCGGCATCAGCCAGAAGATGCTGACCAAGACGCTGCGCGAGATGGAACGGGACGGGCTCGTCATCCGCACCGTCCATCCGGTGATCCCGCCCCATGTCGATTACACGCTGACCGAGCTGGGGCGAGAGCTCAGCGCCGCCTTCTGCGGCGTCTGGGTCTGGGCCGAGACGTATTATGCCGAGGTTTCGGCGGCGCGGAAGGCTTTTCGCGAGCGGGAGGGCGGGGCGTAAGGCCCTCGCCTCGGCGCTGCCGGATCGCCGGGGACTTCACGCGGCGGTCTTGCCTTGCCTGCGCAGGGAGATGATCTGGACGGTCAATCCGATAACGAGTGCGGCGAGAATGCTGCCCTGCGCGCCGAGAAGGAGCGGGGATTTCAGGTCGGTGACGAATGGGTGGCCGTCCGGGACGCGACGCAGGATTTCGGTCACGGTCGGCAGCATGAGCAGGAAGGCCGTCAGGCTGAGAGCGATTGTTTCGACGTATGTCGCGACCCGTCCGGAGATCGGTAAGCGGCCGACGCTATAGCCAACGATGAGCAGTACGAGCGTGACTGCGCCGACGCCGTAACTGACGGGCTGATGCGCGACGAGGAAAACCGTCGCTGCGCCGATCAGCATCGCAACAAAATATACCGCGCCCGCTTTCGAGCGCGGCACGATCCGGCCATGGACCGTGAACATGTAAGCCGCCGCCGGAATGGCCGGCAGGCTGCCCAGCGTATGCACCCAGCCGAGAGATGAAATGCCGAACATGGAGTGCCCTTTTCATGGGGAGGTGAGGTTGCTCGTGCGTCAGAACGCGATGGCGACGGGGAATGGAAAGTCATGTCTATCTACTAATCGGTAGGCTTCAGCGCGCGGCCTTGCGCCGCCCGGGGCGGTTGGCTTCAGTGTCGTGTTGTGAGGCGCTCCAACAGCGGGTGTGTGATGACGCCGAATATTTTGGGGTCACCATAGGCGCGGGCCGAGAGCATCGCGCCGTGCACGCTGGCCATGAAGGCTTCCGCCTCGGCCTTGCTCGTGCCTGCGAAACGCAGGCTGCCCTGCTTGGCACCGCGTTCGAGAACCGAGGTCAACCAGGCGGACAGAGCCCGGAAATGGGCGCGCACCTCGACGACGATCTCCTGCGGAAGCACYGGGATTTGGCTCGCGAGGAGCGCGCAGAGGCAGAATGGAGCGCTCGCATCGGCGATGCAGGCCTCCCAATAGCCCGTATAGGCGCGCAATTGCTGGGCTGGGTCAGGGAGTTGGCGTTCGAGAGCGGCAATCCCAGCCTCCGCCTCTTCCCGGTATCGTGCGACGAGCGTGCGGACGAGGTCGGATTTGCTGGGGAAGTGGTGGTGAATGCTCGCATTGCGAATGCCGACTACCTTCGCGATGTCGGCATAGCTGAACCCGTTATATCCGCCCTCGATCAGCAGGGAGCGGGCACAACGCAGGATTTCGTCGGATGTCGTTCCCGAAGCGGCCATGCGGTTTTCTACCTACTAGTAAGTAGATCGTCAAGGCGGCGTCGCTCCCGGGCGGGGAGGAATCACCCCGCCTTCTGCACGAATGAGTCCAGCACCATCTTCCGCCCGGCCTTGTCGAAATCGACGGTGAGCTTGTTGCCATCGACGCTGGCGACGGAGCCGGGGCCGAACTTGACGTGGAAGACGCGGGCGCCCTCGCCATAGGCGGATTCGCCGGATGATTTCGCCGTCAGCTCGCCCTCGATCAGCAGTGGGCCGCGCTGGCGCGACGAGCCGCCGAAGCCGCCTGAGCCAAAGCCGCGACCGCTTTCCGAGAAGCCGCTGCCGCCGCCGCTGTTCTTCGCTCGGTTCTCCTGCGCGCGCTGCCAGCCCGGCGTGTTGTAGCTGGAGCCGAAGCTCTCCATCCGGTCGAAGCGCGAGGCGCCGTAGCCGCCCTGCGAATAGCTGGTCGGGGCCTGCTCGACCTCGACATGCTCCTCCGGCAATTCGTCGATGAAGCGGGAGGGCAGGCTGGTCTGCCAGAGGCCGTGGATGCGGCGGTTCGAGGCGAAATAGAGCTTCAGCTTCTTGCGGGCGCGGGTGAGGCCGACATGGGCGAGGCGGCGCTCCTCTTCCAGCCCGGCGCGGCCGCTCTCGTCGAGCGCGCGCTGGTTCGGGAACAGCCCTTCCTCCCAGCCGGGCAGGAAGACCGTGTCGAATTCCAGACCCTTGGCGGCGTGCAGCGTCATGATCGAGACGCGGGCCTCGGCCTCGCCGTCCCCGACATCCATCACCAGCGAGACGTGTTCGAGGAAGGCCGGCAGGTCGGGGAATTCGTCGAGCGAGCGGACGAGTTCCTTGAGGTTTTCCAGCCGCCCGGCGGCATCGGCCGAGCGATCCTTCTTCCACATCTCGGTGTAGCCGGACTCTTCCAGCACGAGCTCGGCGAGCTCGCCCTGCGGTATATGCTCGGCGCGGGCCGACCAGCGGCCGAAGGCATCGACCAGCTCGCGCAAAGCGGTGCGGGCCTTGGGCTTCAGTTCGTCGCTCTCGACCGCGGCGCGGGCCGACTGCATCAGCGAGAAGCCGGTGGCGCGGGCATGGTTGTGCAGGAGCTGGACGGTGGCGTCGCCGAGGCCGCGCTTGGGCACGTTGACGATGCGCTCGAAAGCGAGGTCGTCGGTCGGTGAGACCACGCAGCGCAGATAGGCCAGCGCGTCACGGATTTCGGCGCGCTCGTAGAAGCGCGGGCCGCCGATGACGCGGTAGGGCACGCCGGCCTGGACGAAGCGCTCCTCGATCTCGCGCATCTGGGCGGAGATGCGCACGAGTACCGCGACCTCGGCGAGGTTGTGCTTCTTCGATTGCATCGCCTCGATCTCATCGGAGATCAGGCGGGCCTCCTCCTGGCTGTCCCAGGCGCCGGTGATGGTGACCTTCTCGCCGAGCGCGTCCTCGGTGCGCAAGGTCTTGCCGAGGCGGCCTTCGTTGCGGGCGATCAGCTTGGAGGCGGTGGCGAGGATATGGCCGGTCGAGCGATAGTTGCGCTCCAGCCGGATCACGGTCGCGCCGGGAAAATCGTGCTCGAAGCGTAGGATGTTGTCGACCTCGGCCCCGCGCCAGCCATAGATCGACTGGTCGTCGTCGCCGACGCAGCAGATGTTGCGGCGGCCCTGGGCCAGCAGGCGCAGCCAGAGATACTGTGCCGTGTTGGTGTCCTGGTACTCGTCGACGAGGATGTAGCGGAAGCGGTCGTGATAGGTCTGGAGCACGTCCGGATAGTCGCGGAACAGCGTCAGGCAGTGTAGCAAGAGGTCGCCGAAATCGACGGCGTTCAGCGCCTTCAGCCGCTCCTGATAGGCGGCATAGAGCTTGCCGCCCTTGCCGTTGGCGAAGACGGCGGCCTCGCCGGCGGGAACGTCCTTGGGGGAGAGSCCGCGGTTCTTCCAGCTRTCGATGAAGCCCGCCAGCATSCGGCCGGGCCAGCGYTTCTCGTCGATGCCCTCGGCCTGGATCACCTGCTTCATCAGGCGGATCTGGTCGTCGGTGTCGAGGATGGTGAAGTCGCTGCGCAGGTCGAGCAATTCGGCATGGCGGCGCAGCAGCTTGGCCGAGATCGAGTGGAAGGTGCCGAGCCAGGGCATACCCTCGGCGACCGGGCCGACGAGATGGGCGACACGCTCCTTCATCTCGCGCGCCGCCTTGTTGGTGAAGGTGACGGCGAGGATCTGGGAAGGATAGGCGCGGCTGGTCGAGATCAGATGGCCGATACGGGTGGTGAGCACGCGGGTCTTGCCGGTGCCGGCGCCGGCCAGCACCAGGACCGGGCCGTCCGTTGCCTCGACCGCCTGGCGCTGCTCCGGGTTCAGCCCTGCGAGATAGCCGGCCGCCGGCTGTGCCGCGGCGCGCGCGGCCAGCCCGCCGGGGCGGGGCAGGGGAGCGGAAAAGGCGTCAGTATCGGACAAGGGTGTGCGCTGCTCGTGCGTGATTCGTTCTCCGGCGAATATAGGGCGTCGCTGTCAGGATTGCGCCCTGCCGGAGCGATCATTTTATATCCCGTTCCACAGGGAGGTGGCAGCAATGACCGGACAGGGCGGAGCGGAACGCTGGGAGGTCAGCAATCAGGTGCCGGTGCTGGCTGGTTACGATGCCTTCGCCGCCGATCCGGTGCTGCCCGGCATCGTCTCGGCCTTCGGGGCCGATTGGGCGCGAGACCGGCTTCATGAGGCGGGACGCACGGTCGGCTCTGCCCGTGTGCAGGAACTGGCTTATCTCGCCAATCGCTACTCCCCGGAACTCCGGGCCTTCGACCGCTTCGGCAATCGCGTCGACGAGATCGCCTTCCACCCGGCCTGGCACGAATTGATGGGGCTCGCGATCGGGCAGGAGGCCCATGCGCTCGCCTGGAACCGGCCGGAGCCTGGCGCGCAGGTGGCTCGCGCCGCCTTGCAATATCTCTGGTACGGCGCCGAGAGCGGGGTCTGCTGCCCGATCAGCATGACCTATGCGGCCGTGCCGGTGTTGAAACAGGACCATCTGCTTTGGGAGCAGTGGGGCTCTCTCGTCACCTCCGACCGCTACGATCCGCGGCAGGGGCCGGCGCATCTGAAGACGGGCGCGACTGTCGGCACGGCGATGACGGAGACGCAAGGCGGCTCGGATCTGCGGCAGACGCAGACGGTGGCCGAGGACAATCGCGACGGCACATGGTCGCTGCATGGCCGGAAGTGGTTCTTCTCGGTGCCGCATTCCGACGTCTTCCTGACATTGGCGCGGACGGGCGAGGGCATCTCCTGCTTCGTCGTGCCGGGCTGGTTGCCCGACGGATCGCGCAACGGCGCCGCGATCCAGCGCTTGAAGGACAAGGTCGGCAACCGCTCCAACGCTTCTTCCGAGGTCGAGTTCAGGGGCGCGATCGGCCATCTCATCGGCGAGCCGGGTCGGGGCATCCGCACGGGCCTGTCGATGAACCACAATTCGCGGCTCGACATCGCGGCGGCGTCGTCCGGGCTGATGCGGATGGCGGTCTCGCTGGCGGCGCATCACGCGCAGCATCGCCGCGCCTTCCAGAAGGCGTTGATCGACCAGCCGATCATGCAGAACGTGCTCGCCGACATTGCCATCGAGGCGGAAGCCGCGGCTTGGCTCGCCTTCCGGCTGTTCGCGGCGCTTGACCGGCAAGATGAGTCCCCGAGCGAGCGGCTGCTCGCGCGGGTCGGCGCGCCGATCGCGAAATACTGGATCACGCGGCGGGCGCCCGCGGTCGTCACCGAGGCGCTGGAATGCCATGGCGGCAACGGCTTCATCGAGGAGAACCCGATGGCGCGGCTCTACAGGGAGGCGCCGCTCAACGCGATCTGGGAGGGCTCGGGCAATGTCATCTGCCTGGACGTGCTGCGTTCGCTGGCGCGCGAGGAGGGCGCTGTCGATGTATTGCGGGCGGAGCTGATGGCGGCTGCGGGCGCGAACCGGCGCTACGATGCGGCGCTGAAACGGCTGGAGGGCGAGTTGCCGGAGATGATGCGCAACGAGGGGCAGGCGCGGCGATTGACCGAGAAGCTGGCGTTGATGCTGCAGGGCTCGTTGCTGTTGGCATGACGCATGTGTCTCAAGCTGCTTCCGGCTCGAACGTCATCGCCTCGCCATTGATGCAGTAGCGCAGGCCGGTCGGGGGCGGGCCGTCCGGGAAAACGTGGCCGAGATGGCCGCCGCAATTGGCGCAGTGGACCTCGACCCGGTGCATGCCGTGGCTGTGATCCTCGCTGGCGCCGACCGCACCTTCCAGCGGTTGGTCGAAGCTCGGCCAGCCGGTGCCACTCTCGAATTTCTTGCCCGATTTGAACAGCTTCTGGCCGCAGCCGGCGCAGGAGAAGGTGCCGGCGCGCTTCTCGTAGTTGAGCGCGCAGGAACCTGCCCGCTCGGTGCCGTGGCCGCGCAGGATGCGATACTGCTCGGGTGTCAGGCGCGCACGCCATTCGGCATCGCTGAGCTGAAAGGGGAAAGTTTCGGCCTGCTTCTTCTCGGCGCCGAACATGCTCGTCAGACCCATGATGATCTCCTTCTCGGCGGATGGCTCGCGATGCCATCGGCTCGGTCCGGCCCAATATGGCTTTTCGGCCGCCGATTTTCAGCCCCCTCGGCGCTGGACCCTGCTTCACGATAGCGGCAGCGCGGGCCCCGTCACCGGACCGTCATGCGACTCCTCTAGTCGGCTCGCCACCTTGAAAGGGGAGGCGGGAACCAGTGACGCAATCGGCACGGACGGTTCGGCGGACGACAACGCTGGGCCTCAGCACAGCGGTCCAGCGCAGCAAACGGCTCTCCAAGGCGGGCCTGCTGGAATGGATGTTCACCCGCGCCTTCTCGGGGCTCGTCTATCCGCAGATATGGGAAGACCCTGTCGTCGACATGGCGGCGCTTGCGCTCAAGGCGGACGACCATGTCGTCGCGATCGCGTCCGGCTCCTGCAACGTCCTGTCCTATCTGACCGCGGCGCCGATCCGCGTCAGCGCGGTCGATCTCAACGGTGCCCATATCGCGCTGGGGCGGCTGAAGCTCGCGGCGCTGGGGCGCATGACGGATTACTCGACCTTCCGCCGCTTCTTCGGCGCGGCCGACCGCCGCGAGAATGTCGCCTTCTACGATGGCGAGATCGCGCCGCATCTCGACGCTGTCTCGCGCGGCTACTGGGAGGGGCGCGGCCTCGGCGGGCGCCGCCGGATCAACCTCTTCGCCAAGGGCTTCTACCGCTACGGGCTGCTCGGCCGCTTCATCGGCACCGGCCATCTGCTGGCGCGATTGCTCGGCGGCAATCCCCGCGCGATGTTGGCCGCGCGCGATCTCGCTGAGCAGCGGCAGCTTTACGACCGCCATCTCGCGCCGATGTTCGAGCGCAGGCTGGTGCGCTGGCTGGTGCGCCAGCCGGCCTCGCTCTACGGCCTCGGCATTCCGCCGGCGCAGTACAAGGCGCTCGCGGCCGATGGCGAGGACGGCATCCTCGGCGCGCTGCGGCTCAGGCTCGAGCGCCTCGCCTGCGGTTTCGACCTGAAGGACAATTATTTCGCGCAGCAGGCCTTCGGGCGCCGCTATGGCGAAAGCGCGGATGTGACGCTGCCACCCTATCTCCAGCCGCAGAATTTCGAGACCGTGAAGGCCCGGGCCGGTGCGGTCGGCTATCGCCAGAGCGCGATCACGGCCTTCCTGGAAGACCAGCCGGCGAAGAGCTGCGACGCCTATGTGCTGCTCGATGCGCAGGACTGGATGAACGATGCCGACCTCACGGCGCTGTGGTCGCAGATCACGCGCACGGCCAAGCCGGGCGCAAGGGTGATCTTCCGGACCGCGGCCGATGAGCGATTGCTGCCGGGCCGCGTGCCGGCCGCGATCCTCGACCAATGGCGCTATGACGAGGCCCGCAGCCGCGATCTCTGTCGCCAGGACCGCTCCGCTATCTATGGCGGCTTCCATCTCTACACCCTGCCAGGGCAGGTGGCGTGAGCGCGGTCGGGGAGACGGGCTCGGCCGCTGGGCTGATGGACCAGATCTACCGGCATCAACGTCACTTCTACGACGCCAGCCGCAAATTCTACCTGCTTGGCCGCGACCAGCTGATCGAGGGGCTCGCGCCCCCGGCCGATGCGTCGATCCTGGAGATCGGCTGCGGCACCGGGCGCAACCTGATCAAGATCGCCCGGCGCTATCCGGACTGTGAGTGCTATGGGCTCGACGTCTCCGCCGAGATGCTGGCGACGGCCCGGGCTTCCGTCGCGCGCGCCGGGCTCACCGGCCGGATCAGGCTGGCGCAGGCCGACGCGACCGATTTCGACCCGCAGGCGCTGTTCGGGCGGCCGGGCTTCGACCGCATCGTCATTTCCTATGCGTTGTCGATGATCCCGCCCTGGCAGCCGGTGGTGGCGGAGGCGCTGCGGCGGCTCGCTCCGGGCGGTTCGCTGCATGTCGTCGATTTCGGCGACCAGGCCGGTTTGCCGAGCGCGTTCAAGAACGTGCTGTCGCGCTGGCTCGCGCTGTTCCATGTCGCGCCGCGGGAGGACCTGCCAGCGGTGATGCGCGAGCTGGCGCAAGCGGCCGGGGCCGATTGCCGGGTGAGCGCGCCCTATCGCGGCTATGCGGTGCATGCGGTTGCGGAAATGCAGCGCGGCTAGGGCATTTCGCGTCTGGCCGGACCAGCGTCATTGGGAGGAGCGAAGCGACGAAGCGATCCAGGGGCTGGGCCGAGCCGTTCCACCCAATCCCCCGGGATTGCTGCGCTGCGCGCGCAATGACGAGGGTTCTTGGCGGCTGGCTTCGCGACCCGCTATCGTCCCTGGAATGGAAAGCGCCGATCCCCGACGGCCCGAGAGCCGGTTCGATACATTCCGAGACCGGCTGCGCCAGCTCTATCACGGCCGCTCGCCGACCGCGCTGCGCTTCCGGCTTGCGGTGACGATCGTCGATCTCCTGATCATCGCTTTCTTTATCGCGACGCCGGTCCTGCGGGACGCCTCGACGTTCCTCTGGATCGACTATTCGGTCGCCGTCATCGTGGCTCTGGAAATCGCCGCGCGGTTCCTGGCGTCCTCGAACATGCCGAGGCTCCTGCGCCAGCCGGCGGTCATTCTCGACCTGTTCATTCTGGTGACGCTGCTGGCACCCCAGTGGCTGGAGAATTTCGGCTTTCTGCGCATCCTGCGGCTGTGGTCGCTTTCACAGAAGGGGGTCATCTGGGCGCAATTGCGCAGGACTCCCTACCGCGACTGGGAGAACGTCGCCCGCGCGCTGATCAACATCCTGACCTTTCTCTTCGTGGTCACGGGCTTCGTCTTCACCTTCTTCTTCCGCGAAGCCGGCGGCCTGGCGGGCTATGTCGATGCGCTCTACTTTAC
>NZ_JBFRDQ010000006.1:0-53883 GCF_052113865.1 Allobosea sp. TAB14
GCAGATGTCCGCGACCGCTCCCTCCGCCGGCGACCATGAGATCGGCGACGTGATCATCGAGATGCGTCATGTCGACAAATTCTATGGCGACTTCCATGTGCTGCGCGATATCGACCTCACCGTCTCGCGCGGCGAGCGCATCGTCATCTGCGGGCCCTCCGGCTCCGGCAAGTCGACCCTGATCCGCTGCCTGAACCAGCTCGAAGAGCATCAGAAGGGCGATATCGTCATCGACGGCACGACGGTCCATGCCGGGCTGAAGGGCATCGAGGACATCCGCCGCGAGATCGGCATGGTCTTCCAGAGCTTCAACCTGTTCCCGCATCTGACCGCGCTGGAGAATTGCACGCTGGCGCCGATGAAGGTGCGCGGCATTGCGAAGGCTGAGGCCGAGGCGAACGCCCGCAGGATCCTGGAGCGCGTCCATATCCCGGAGCAGGCCAACAAATATCCGGTCCAGCTCTCCGGCGGCCAGCAACAGCGCGTCGCCATTGCCCGCTCGCTCTGCATGAACCCCAAGATCATGCTGTTCGACGAGCCGACTTCGGCGCTCGACCCCGAAATGGTCAGCGAGGTGCTCGACGTCATGGTCGAGCTCGCCGAGAGCGGCATGACCATGCTCTGCGTCACCCATGAGATGGGCTTTGCCCGCAAGGTCGCCGACCGGGTGATCTTCATGGACGCTGGCGAGATCGTCGAGGTCGCGCCGCCCGAATCGTTCTTCTCGGCGCCGCAGAACGAGCGCACCCGCAAATTCCTCGGCCAGATCCTGAAGCACGGCGAGAGCCACTGAGCGGCGAACCGCGCCCGAAGAACACGGCGCTGCGATATCGGGCTGGACACGGCATGCGGCCCGCTATTGTAGAGTGCGCCGCCGTCCCATGGCGGCGCACCAGGGAATGGAATGCGACATGTCTGCCAAAGCCGACTGGGATGCCAATCAGTATCTGCGCTTCGAGGACGAGCGGACGCGCCCGCCGCTCGATCTGATCCAGCGCGTCGGGCTTCGGGCGCCGACGCGGTGCATCGATCTCGGCTGCGGCCCCGGCAACAGCACGGAGCTCGTCGCGGCCCGCTTTCCCGATGCCGAGGTGACGGGGCTCGATTCCTCGCCCGACATGATCGAAAAGGCGCGCAAGCGCTTGCCGCAGCTCTCCTTCGTGCTGGCGAATCTCGACGATTGGTCGGCCGGCCCTGACTACGATTTGATCTTCGCCAATGCGGTGCTGCAATGGCTGCCGGACCATGCGAGCCTGTTTCCCCGGCTCGCGGGTGCGCTGAAGCCCGGCGGCCAGCTCGCCGTGCAGATGCCGAACAATCTCGCCGAGCCCTCTCACGTCGCCATGGCCGAGACCGCGGCGGAAGGGCCCTGGGCGGGGCGTCTCGTCGAGGCCGCCGCAGCGCGGGCGCCGATGGGCAGTTTCTCTGATTATCGCCGCTGGCTCGCGGCGGCCGGCTGCACCGTCGATCTCTGGCAGACCACCTATGTCCACGCGCTGGCTGGCCATGACGCGATCGTCGAATGGTTCAAGAGCACCGCTCTGAAGCCCTATCTCGACCCGCTGCCTGCGGATGAGCGCGAGGGCTTCCTTGCACGCTACAAGGAGCGGATCGCGCCCGCCTATCCGGTCGAGCCGGACGGCAAGGTGCTGCTGCGCTTCCCCCGCCTGTTCATCCTCGCGACCAGGTCCGGGGCCTGACCGACAGGCTGGCCCCGGCCATTGCCGCGCCGACTCACCAGGGCCGGCGCGGCCCGGTGTCGATATGGATCAGCCCGTTCCAGTAGACTTGGTTGCCGCCGACCTCCGGCAGTGACCGCGCCCATTCCAGCACGACGCGCGGCTTCACGCCGGGCACGCGGAAATCCATCGCCTCGCAGCGCTTGTGATAGGAGCCGCGCCGGGCCCGCCAGGGCGGCCGCCAGGTCGAGGTCACCTTCACTGCGCCGTACCTGTCGACGATCTTGCCGAGAATCAGCTTCAGCCGCTGCGGCAGGCAGGCGGTCGACGTGCCCGGATCGGTGGAGATGCCGGGCCTGTCGGGCTTCTCGTTCGGGTCGAATGCCGGCTCCGCGCCGGCCTTCTGCCCGGGGGTGAGCTTCGGCCATTCCGGCCCCTCATCCTCGTCCGGCCCGTCGGCCATGGGCGCGGTGCCCTCTGCGGGCGGTGTTTCCGATGCGGGCGTTCCGCCGGCTGCGGGCGTTTCCGTCGATGGCGCGGCCGGCGGCGTCTCTGCGACGGCGGGGCTTGCCGGCGTCTCCTGCGCCGGGCGCGGCGCGGGTGGCACGACGATCGGCGGCAGTTTCGGCGTGCCTGCCAGATCGAGATCGAAGGGACGTTGCGGCGGCTGGGGCGCACGCACGCTTTGACCGTCCTGGGCGCGGGCTTCGGCGGCAAGGAGCAGGGCGACGGCGAACGCCAGGCTCGCCGGCAGGCAGGCGAGCGGCTTCACGCCGGCCGGGCTCCGCGCGGTGTTGCGCCGCAGGATGGCCGGGAGGGGGAGCGCATGGAGGGCCTTTCAAAAAAAGCGTCCGCCCGCGGGCGATTCGGGCAGGGTGAACGAATTGCTGTGGGTTCCCAACGCGAAAAACACGCGCTTCCGGCCGAATTTTGCCTCATGGCCGTGGGAGGGGGTGCGGAGGCGGTGCGATTTTGCCGCATCCTGCGCCGCATACAACCCGCCCACGCAATTGTGCGGCGCGGCGGAGTCTTGCTTCATTCTAATCGAGGGTCTAAGCGAACGGGGCGGTGAGCCGTTGTGCGGCCGCGCGAAGCGAGTTCGACGATGCAAGCTCTTCCGGTGCATTCCCTTCTGACCGACTACCTGCCGCTGGTGCTGTTCATCGGCGTCTCGGCGGTGATCGGGCTGGCGCTGCTGATCGCCCCCTTCGCGATCGCCTATTCGAAGCCTGACGCCGAAAAGCTCTCGGCTTACGAATGCGGCTTCAACGCTTTCGACGATGCGCGCATGAAGTTCGACGTGCGGTTCTACCTGGTCGCGATTCTCTTCATCATCTTCGATCTCGAGGTCGCGTTCCTGTTCCCCTGGGCCGTCGCCTTCGGCGGGCTCGGCTGGTATGGTTTCTGGTCGATGATGATCTTTCTCGGCGTGCTCACCGTGGGTTTCATCTACGAGTGGCGCAAGGGCGCGCTGGAGTGGGACTGACCTGATCGTGAGGCGGTTTTCCGTTTTCTGTCAGGCAGACTAGACGTTCACGAGGATTAGGACATGGCAGTCACAGCGATCGATCGTGGTGATCCGCTCGTCGCGCAGGCGCCGAGGGGTTTGCTCGGTCCGGACGGCAAGCCCATCGGGGCGCGTGATCCCTTCTTCGTCGAGATCAACAACGAGCTGGCCGACAAGGGCTTCCTCGTCACCGCGACGGACGATCTGATCAACTGGGCCCGCACCGGCTCGCTGATGTGGATGACCTTCGGCCTGGCCTGCTGCGCCGTCGAGATGATGCAGCTCTCGATGCCGCGCTACGATGTCGAGCGCTTCGGCTTCGCGCCGCGCGCCTCACCGCGCCAGTCCGACGTGATGATCGTGGCGGGCACGCTGACCAACAAGATGGCTCCGGCCCTGCGCAAGGTCTACGACCAGATGCCGGAGCCGCGCTACGTCATCTCGATGGGCTCCTGCGCCAATGGCGGCGGCTACTACCACTACAGCTATTCGGTGGTCCGCGGCTGCGACCGCATCGTCCCGATCGACATCTACGTTCCGGGCTGCCCGCCGACGGCCGAGGCGCTGCTCTACGGCGTGCTGCTGCTGCAGAAGAAGATCCGGCGCACCGGCACGATCGAGCGCTGAGCGCTCCATAGGTCGATGCGGCAGGCGATGAAGGTGAGACGATGAGCGAAGCGCTCGAAAAGCTCGGTGAAGAGATCATGGCTGCGCTGCCCGGCGCGGTCACGGAGGCGGTCGTCGCTTTCGAGGAGCTGACGATCCATGCCGAGGCGGCTTCGATCGTCGAGGTCCTGCGCACGCTCTACAGCGACCCGCGCTTCCGCTTCGTGAACTTCACCGACATCGCCGGGGCCGACTATCCCGGCCGCGAGAAGCGCTTCGACGTCGTCTATCACCTGCTCGCGCCGCACCATAACCGGCGCATCCGCGTCAAGGTCCAGACCGACGAGGCGACGCCGGTTCCCTCCGTCGTCGACGTCTTCCCGGCGGCCAACTGGTTCGAGCGCGAGGCCTATGATTTCTACGGCATCCTGTTCACCGGCCATCCGGATTTGCGCCGCATCCTCACCGATTACGGCTTCGAGGGCTATCCGCTGCGCAAGGACTTCCCGCTGACCGGCTTCGTCGAAGTTCGCTACGATGACGAGCAGAAGCGCGTCGTCTACGAGCCGGTGAAGCTGAACCAGGAATTCCGTAACTTCGATTTCCTCTCGCCCTGGGAAGGCACGGATTACGTGCTGCCGGGCGACGAGAAGGCGAAGGGGGCGTGATGGCGTCAGGCCACCAAACCCTGTCCGGCGGCTGTCTCTGCGGCGCGGTGCGCTTCACCGCGACGCCCGAGAAGCAGGAGATGGATGTCTGCCATTGCGGCATGTGCCGGAAATGGAGCGGCGGCGTCTTCATGGCGGTGCCGTGCTCCGGCGTGTCCGTGGCGGATGAGCAGGCGCTCGAGGTCTATCCGTCGTCCGACTGGGGTGAGCGGGTCTTCTGCAGGACCTGCGGGTCGAGCCTGTTCTGGCGCCTGCGCGAAGGTGCGGACGGCCATGTCGCGGTGGCCTTCCAGGCCTTCGACGACCAATCGTCCTTCGACTTCGTCGCGGAGATCTTCATTGATGACAAGCCGGCGCTCTATGCGTTTGCCGGCGAGCGGCCACGACTGACCGGGGACGAGTTCCTGGCCCGCGTCGCGGCAAAGCAGGGCGGCACGGCATGACCGAGCACAACATCCGCAATTTCTCGATCAATTTCGGCCCCCAGCATCCGGCTGCGCACGGCGTGCTGCGCCTGGTGCTGGAGCTCGACGGCGAGGTGGTCGAGCGCGTCGATCCGCATATCGGCCTGCTGCATCGCGGCACCGAGAAGCTGATCGAGGCCAAGACCTATCTTCAGGCCGTGCCTTATTTCGACCGGCTCGACTATGTCGCGCCGATGAATCAGGAGCATGCCTTCGCGCTCGCGGTCGAGCGCCTGCTCGGCATCACGGTGCCGCGCCGTGGCCAGCTCATCCGCGTGCTCTATTCCGAGATCGGCCGCATCCTCTCGCACATCCTCAACGTGACCACGCAGGCGATGGACGTCGGCGCGCTCACGCCCCCGCTCTGGGGCTTCGAGGAGCGCGAGAAGCTGATGGTCTTCTACGAGCGCGCCTGCGGCGCGCGCATGCATGCGGCCTATGTCCGGCCGGGTGGCGTCCATCAGGACCTGCCGGTTTCGCTGATCCACGACATCGCCGAATGGTGCGACCCCTTCCTCAAGGTCTGCGACGACCTCGAAGGGCTGCTCTCCGACAACCGCATCTTCAAGCAGCGCAACGTCGATATCGGCGTGGTCGATCTCGAGACCTGCTGGAAATGGGGCTTTTCGGGCGTGATGGTGCGCGGTTCCGGCGCGCCCTGGGATCTGCGCAAGTCGCAGCCCTACGAATGCTACGAGGAGATGGAATTCGACATCCCCGTCGGCAAGAACGGCGACTGCTTCGACCGCTATCACATCCGCATGGAAGAGATGCGCCAGTCGGTGCGCATCATGAAGCAGTGCTGCGAGAAGCTGCTGGCGCCCGATGGCGGCGGCCCGGTCTCCTCGCTCGACGGCAAGGTCGTGCCGCCCAAGCGCGGCGAGATGAAGCGCTCGATGGAGTCGCTCATCCACCATTTCAAGCTCTACACCGAGGGCTACAGGGTGCCGGCCGGCGAGGTCTATGCGGCCGTCGAGGCCCCGAAGGGCGAGTTCGGCGTCTATCTGGTCTCCGACGGCACCAACAAGCCCTATCGCTGCAAGATCAAGGCCCCGGGCTTCGCCCATCTCCAGGCCATGGATTTCATGTGCCGCAAGCACATGCTCGCCGACGTCTCTGCGATCCTCGGCTCGCTGGACATCGTGTTCGGGGAGGTCGATCGGTGAGATTGGCTGCTGCCTTGATGGGTCTGGTTGGGTGCGCGATCGCCGCGAGTGGCGCGTCGGCGCAGGGCCGTCCGACCTATCAGCAGCTTGAGAAGGCCGGATTTCGCTATGTTGCCAAGGATCAGCCCGGCTATGTGAGCTGGTGCTCCTGGATTTATGTCCGCCGTTGTACGGATCCGGTCTTCAGCTGCAGCTGCGGCGGCCAGGATCCGAATTATGGGCGTTGTGTGCCGGCTCTGCCGCGTGCCGCCGCCCAATATCGAAGCTATTGCCAGGGTTGAGAAAGCCGAATGTCCGTCCGTCGTCTCGCACCTGATCCTATCCAACCGGCCTCCTTCGCCTTCACTGCGGCGAACGAGAACTGGATCGACCAGCAGATCGCCAAGTACCCCGAAGGCCGCCAGGCTTCCGCCGTCATCCCGCTTCTGTGGAAGGCGCAGGAGCAGGAGGGCTGGGTCTCGCGCGCCGTGATCGAGACCGTCGCCAAGCGCTTGGGCATGGCGCCGATGCGCGTGCTGGAGGTCGCGACCTTCTACACGATGTTCAACCTGCAGCCGGTCGGCGAGTATTTCGTCCAGCTCTGCGGCACGACGCCCTGCGCGCTGCGCGGCGCCGAAGCGCTGAAGAAGGTCTGCGAGGACGTCATTGGCCCGCAATCGACGGTCACCGCCGACGGCAAGCTCTCCTGGCTCGAAGTCGAGTGCCTGGGCGCCTGCTGCAATGCCCCGATGGCGCAGATCAATGTCGACTACTACGAGGACCTGACGCCGGCGAATTTCCGCCAGCTCCTCGACGATCTCCGCAACGGCCGCGCCACCAAGCCCGGCCCGCAGAACGGCCGCACCGGCTCCGAGCCGGAAGGTGGTCCGCAGACCCTGACCGACAAGGCCCTCTATGACGGCTCGATGATCGGCGCGGGCGACTGGCAGAAGCGCATCGCCGAGCAGCGTAAGGCCGCGGCCGAAGCCGCAGCCGCCAAGGCCGCCGCCGAGGCAGAAGCCAAGAAGGCCGCCGAAGCCGAGGCCAAAAAGGCCGAGGCGACCCCGGCCGCCGTTGCCGAGAAGCCCGCGACAGAGACGGCCGCTGCCGCACGTCCGCAGCCCTCGTCGCCGGCCCAGCCCTCCAGCGCCGCGAACGACACACCGGCTGCCAAGGGCAAGGTCGAGAAGAAGGACGTCGCCGAGGCTGCCAAGCCCGCGGCAGCGGACAACAAGCCCGCAGCGGCGCAGACTGCGCCGGCACTGGCTGCCGCTGCCGAGAGCAAGCCCGAGCTGCTGACCGCCGCGCGCGACGGCAAGGGCGACGATCTCGAACTGATCTGGGGCGTCGGGCCGAAGCTCGGCAGGATGCTCAACGAGATGGGCGTCTGGCATTACGACCAGATCGCCAAATGGACACCGGCGGAGCTCGCCTGGGTCGATGCACGGCTGACCGGCTTCAAGGGCCGGGCGCTGCGTGACGACTGGATTGCTCAGTCGAAGAAGCTCGCGACGGGCTGGCGCCCGGAGTCGAAGCTTGGCGACAAGCCGGCAGAGTGAGGCACTAGGACATGCTCGCAGATCGCGACCGCATCTTCACCAATCTCTACGGCCTGCATGACCGCTCCCTGAAGGGCGCGATCCAGCGCGGCGGCTGGGATGGTACCAAGTTCATCCTGGAGCAGGGCCGGGACTGGATCATCGACGAGATGAAGAAGTCCGGCCTGCGCGGTCGTGGCGGCGCCGGCTTCCCGACCGGGCTGAAATGGTCATTCATGCCCAAGCAGAGTGACGGGCGCCCGCACTACCTCGTCGTCAATGCCGACGAGTCGGAGCCGGGCACCTGCAAGGACCGCGAGATCATGCGCAACGACCCGCATACGCTGGTCGAGGGCTGCCTGATCGCGTCCTTCGCCATGGGCGCGCATGCGGCCTATATCTACATCCGCGGCGAATATATCCGCGAGCGCGAAGCGCTGCAGCGCGCCGTCGACGAGGCCTATGCGGCCAAGCTCATCGGCAAGGACAACGTCCACGGCTATCCCTTTGATCTCTATGTGCATCACGGCGCCGGCGCCTATATCTGCGGCGAAGAGACGGCGCTGCTGGAGAGCCTCGAAGGCAAGAAGGGCATGCCGCGGCTGAAGCCGCCTTTCCCCGCCAATATGGGCCTCTATGGCTGCCCGACCACGGTGAACAACGTCGAGTCGATCGCGGTCGCCCCGACCATCCTGCGCCGCGGCGCCGCCTGGTTCTCCTCGATCGGCACGCCGAACAATGTCGGCACCAAGCTGTTCTGCGTCTCCGGCCATGTGAACAAGCCCTGCAACGTCGAGGAGGCGATGGGCATCCCGTTCCGCGAGCTGATCGACAAGCATTGCGGCGGCATCCGCGGCGGCTGGGACAATCTCAAGGCGGTCATCCCCGGCGGCTCGTCGGTGCGCATGGTCCCGGCCGAGCAGATCATCGACACGCCGATGGATTTCGACTCGCTTTCGAAGCTGCGCTCGGGCCTCGGCACGGCGGCGGTGATCGTGATGGACAAGTCGACCGACATCGTCCGCGCCATCGCCCGCATCAGCCATTTCTACAAGCATGAGAGCTGCGGCCAGTGCACGCCCTGCCGCGAGGGCACGGGCTGGATGTGGCGCGTCATGGAGCGCATGGCCGAGGGCCGCGCCCAGAAGCGCGAGATCGACATGCTGCTCGACGTCACCAAGCAGATCGAGGGCCACACCATCTGCGCGCTCGGCGACGCCGCGGCCTGGCCGATCCAGGGCCTGATCGCGCATTTCCGGCATGAGATCGAGCAGCGCATCGACGACTATGCCGCCAACCCGCACAGCGAGCCTGTGCGCCTGATGGCGGCGGAGTGAGACCATGACCAAACTCGTCATCGACGGCATCGAGGTTGACGTCCCGGCCGATTACACGGTTCTCCAGGCCTGCGAGGCGGCTGGCGCCGAGGTGCCGCGCTTCTGCTTCCACGAGCGGCTGTCCATCGCCGGCAATTGCCGCATGTGCCTCGTCGAGGTGAAGGGCGGCCCGCCGAAGCCGCAGGCCTCTTGCGCCATCGGCGTGCGCGATTTGCGCCCTGGCCCGAACGGCGAGCCGCCGGTCGTCTCGACCAAGTCGCCGATGGTCAAGAAGGCGCGCGAGGGGGTGATGGAGTTCCTCCTCATCAACCACCCGCTCGATTGCCCGATCTGCGATCAGGGCGGCGAATGCGACCTGCAGGACCAGGCCATGGCCTTCGGCGCGGAAACCTCCCGCTTCGCCGAGAACAAGCGCGCGGTCGAGGACAAGTATATCGGCCCGCTGGTCAAGACGACGATGACGCGCTGCATCCAGTGCACGCGCTGCGTCCGCTTCACCACCGAGGTTGCCGGCGCCTCCGATCTCGGCGCCATCGGCCGCGGCGAGGATATGGAGATCACGACCTATCTCGAGCAGGCGATGTCGTCGGAGCTCCAGAGCAATGTCGTCGATCTCTGCCCCGTCGGCGCGCTGACCTCCAAGCCCTACCAGAACAAGGCCCGTCCCTGGGAGCTCTCCAAGACCGAGAGCATCGACGTGATGGATGCGGTCGGCTCGGCCATCCGCGTCGACTCGCGCGGCAAGGAAGTGATGCGCATCCTGCCCCGCCTCAACGAGGCGGTGAACGAGGAGTGGATCTCCGACAAGACCCGCCATATCGCCGACGGTCTCAAGACCCAGCGCCTCGACCGGCCCTATATCCGCGAGAACGGGCGCTTGCGCCCCGCGAGCTGGACGGAGGCCTTCGCTGCCGTCGCCAACAAGGTGAAGGCCGCGAGCCCAGAGAAGATCGGCGCCATCGCTGGCGATCTCGCCGCGGTCGAGGAGATGTTCGCGCTGAAGGCGCTGATCGCCTCGCTCGGCTCCGCCAATCTCGACGCACGCCAGGACGGCACCAGGCTGCATCCGAAATTCGGCCGCGCCTCCTACGTGCTCAACGCCGGCATCGCCGGCATCGAGCAGGCGGATTCGCTGCTCATCATCGGCTCGAACCCGCGCCGCGAGGCGCCGATCCTGAATGCCCGCATCCGCAAGCGCTGGCTGCGCGGCAACTTCAAGGTCAGCCTCATCGGCGAGAAGGCCGATCTGACCTATGCCTATGATTATCTCGGCGCTGGTCCGGAGACGCTGGCCGATATCGTGAAATCGGCCCAGGCCGGCGAGGGCAAGGCGATGGTGCTGGTCGGGCAGGGCGCTCTGACCCGCACTGACGGTGAGGCTGTGCTCTCGCTCGCCGCCAAGGCGGCGCAAGCGCTCGGCGCTGTCCGCGAAGGCTGGAACGGTTTTGGCGTCATCCACACCGCGGCGTCGCGCGTCGGTGCGCTCGATCTCGGCTTCGTGCCGGGCGAGGGCGGTTTGGACGCTGCCGCGATGGTCAAGCCGGGGGCGCTCGATGTGCTCTTCCTGCTCGGAGCCGACGAGATCGAGGTGCCGGAAGGCGCTTTCGTCGTCTACCAGGGCACGCATGGCGATAAGGGCGCCCATCGCGCCGACGTCATCTTGCCGGGCGCGGCCTATACCGAGAAGTCCGGCACCTATGTGAACACGGAAGGCCGTGTGCAGATGGGCGACCGCGCCACCTTCCCGCCGGGTGATGCCCGCGAGGATTGGGCGATCCTGCGCGCGCTCTCGGCGACGCTGGGCAAGACGCTGCCCTTCGACTCGCTGTCCGGCCTGCGCAAGGCGCTCTATGAGGCACATCCGCATTTCGCGGCGCTCGACGCCCTGCCGGCCAATGACGCTTCGGAGATCGGCAAGCTCGCCGGCCTGGGCGGCAAGACCGACAAGGCGGGCTTCGTCTCGCCCGTCGCCGATTTCTATCAGACCAACCCGATCGCGCGTGCCTCCGCCATCATGGCGGAATGCTCGGCGCTGGCCTCGGGCCGGCACCAGCAGGCGGCGGAGTAACCGGCCATGAACTGGGACCTCGTCCTCGATATCGCGATCGTTCTCGGCAAGAGCCTGCTGCTGCTGGTCTGCCTGCTGGTCTTCATCGCCTACATCCTGCTCGCCGACCGCAAGGTTTGGGCGGCCGTGCAGCTGCGCCGCGGCCCGAACGTGGTCGGCCCCTGGGGCCTGTTCCAGAGCTTCGCCGACCTGATCAAGTTCGCGCTCAAGGAGCCGATCATCCCGTCCGGCGCCAACAAGGGCATCTTCCTGCTGGCGCCCTTCATCTCCTGCCTCTTGGCGCTCGGCGCCTGGGCGGTGATCCCGGTGGCGGAAGGCTGGGCGATCGCCGACATCAATGTCGGCGTGCTCTACATCCTCGCGATCTCCTCGCTCGGCGTCTACGGCATCATCATGGCCGGCTGGGCTTCGAACTCGAAATACCCGTTCATGAGCGCGCTGCGCTCGGCGGCGCAGATGGTGTCCTACGAGGTCTCGATCGGCTTCGTCATCATCACCGTGCTGCTCTGCGTCGGCTCGCTCAATCTCTCGGCCGTGGTCGAGGCGCAGCAGAAC
Source organism: Allobosea sp. TAB14 (assembly GCF_052113865.1). Taxonomy (NCBI): domain Bacteria; kingdom Pseudomonadati; phylum Pseudomonadota; class Alphaproteobacteria; order Hyphomicrobiales; family Alloboseaceae; genus Allobosea; species Allobosea sp. TAB14. The sequence continues at coordinate 11,568 of NZ_JBFRDQ010000006.1, forward strand.
CGGGGCCTCGCCCATGCGCTGGGCGTGCCGTGGCTCTCGATCCTGAACTGGTACTTCATCCCGCTCTTCCCGATGTTCGTGGTCTTCTTCGTTTCGGCGCTGGCCGAGACGAACCGGCCGCCCTTCGATCTGGCCGAGGCGGAATCCGAGCTCGTGGCGGGCTTCATGGTCGAGTATTCCTCGACGCCGTACCTGCTGTTCATGCTCGGCGAATACGTGGCGATCATGACCATGTGCTCGCTGACCACGATCCTCTTCCTCGGCGGCTGGGCTCCCCCGGTCGCGCTGCCGCCCTTCACCTGGCTGCCCGGCGTGTTCTGGTTCGCGCTCAAGGTCTGCCTCGTGTTCTTCATGTTCGCGCTGGTGAAGGCCTTCGTGCCGCGCTACCGCTACGACCAGTTGATGCGCCTGGGCTGGAAGGTCTTCCTGCCGTTGTCGATCGCGAGCGTGGTGATCGTGGCGCTGGTGCTGCAACTGACGGGCTGGGGCCCGGTCGGCGGATGATCAACCCGGCGATCGTGGGCCCGGCTGCGGGCATGGTCGTCGGCGGAGTATGTTACGTGGCTTGTGTCCTGCGGGTTCTCCGCGGGACTGCCGCAAAGGATATTGAGGCTTTCATCGTCGGACTCGCGGTCGCGGCTTTCGTCGGTGGGTTCCTCGGATACAAGAGCGTCGTCTGGCTTGGGCTGCTGGCGACATGAACATGGCGGGTTGGTTCGGCGCCCTGATCGGCTTCGGGCTCGGCCTGCTGGAATACCGGCTGATCTCGGCCGTTGTGATCGGCGCGCTCAGGCGCACGGATCGCTCGGAGACGCAGGCCGAGAAGGATGATTACGAGCGCCGTATCCGCATCTTGCGGGTGGTGCTGGTTGTGATGACGATCGGCGTCACGCCGATCCTGGGTTTCGTGATCGGCCGGACGCTGTTCGGCTGAGGATGGAAGGACGAAGGCGATGTCACTCGCGCAAGCCGCAAGGGGCCTGCTGCTGAAGGAGTTCGTCGGGGCGATCGGGCTCTCGATGCGCTATTTCTTCAAGCCGAAGGCGACGCTGAACTACCCGTTCGAGAAGGGCCAGCTCTCGCCGCGCTTCCGTGGCGAGCACGCGCTGCGCCGCTATCCGAACGGCGAGGAGCGCTGCATCGCCTGCAAGCTCTGCGAGGCGATCTGCCCGGCGCAGGCCATCACCATCGAGGCCGGCCCGCGCCGCAACGACGGCACGCGCCGCACCACCCGTTACGACATCGACATGACGAAGTGCATCTATTGCGGCTTCTGCCAGGAAGCCTGCCCGGTCGATGCCATCGTCGAGGGGCCGAATTTCGAGTTCGCGACCGAGACCCGCGAGGAGCTGTTCTACGACAAGGACAAGCTGCTCGCGAACGGCGCGCGCTGGGAACGCGAGATCGCGCGCAACATCGCGATGGACGCGCCCTATCGATGAGATGATTTGCCCCTCCGGCGTCATCCCGGACAAGCCGCGAAGCGGCGTCGATCCGGGATCCACCGGAGGGAACTGCGCTTTACGATGGATCCCGGGTCTGCGCTTCGCTTGCCCGGGATGGCGTTGCAGGGTGCGATTGAGTTCACAGACCCGCCGTGCGGTTGTCCCGCCCGGCGGGCCTGATTATAGACGCTCCAAATTGCTCGGGGTCTTTTGAGTCCCGGAGCACGAACCAAACGAGGACCGCGCCGAAAAGGGGCGGGAAGGGCTGGCCGAGATGAATGCCGCAGCGGCTTTCTTCTATCTCTTCGCAGGCATCACCGTGGCATCCGCCTTCATGGTGGTGACCTCGCGCAATCCCGTGCACTCGGTGCTCTATCTGATCCTGGCCTTCGTCAACGCGGCCGGGCTGTTCATGCTGCTCGGCGCCGAGTTCCTCGCGATGCTGCTGGTCGTCGTCTATGTCGGCGCGGTCGCGGTGCTCTTCCTCTTCGTGGTGATGATGCTCGACGTCGATTTCGCCGAGTTCCGCCAGGGCTTCCTGAACTACCTGCCGATCGGCGCGCTGATCGGCTTCATCTTCGCCGTCGAGCTCCTGATGGTCGTCGGCGCCTGGGTCATCAATCCGCAGCTCGTCAAGGCGCCGGTCGCCGCGATTCCCAGCGGGATCACGAATACCGAGGCGCTCGGCCGCGTGCTCTACACGCAGTACATCTACTACTTCCAGGCGGCCGGCCTCGTGCTGCTCGTCGCCATGATCGGCGCGATCGTGCTGACGCTGCGCGAGCGCCACGGCATCAAGCGCCAGCACGTCCCGACCCAGAACGCCCGTACCAAGGCCGCGGCGATGGAGGTCAAGCAGGTGCCCTCGCGCGCCGGTGTTCCCGAGGAGATGGCATGATGATCGGACTGGGCCACTATCTCGCCGTCAGCGCGATCCTGTTCACGCTCGGCGTGCTCGGCATCTTCGTCAACCGCAAGAACATCATCGTCATCCTGATGTCGGTCGAGCTCATCCTGCTCTCGGTCAACATCAACTTCGTCGCCTTCTCGAGCTTCCTGGGCGACATCGTCGGCCAGGTCTTCGCGCTGCTCGTGCTTACGGTGGCGGCGGCGGAGGCCGCGATCGGTCTCGCCATTCTCGTCGTCTACTTCCGCAACCGCGGCTCGATCGCGGTGGAAGACATCAACATGATGAAAGGCTGAGCGTCGCAAGGCGCCTGGACCTCACGGACATGTATCACCTGATCGTCTTCCTCCCCCTCATCGGCTTCCTGATCGCCGGGCTCTTCGGCCGGCTGATCGGCGCGCGCGGCTCCGAGATCGTCACGACCTCGCTGCTCATCGTCTCGGCGGTGCTGTCCTGGGTCGCCTTCTTCCAGGTCGGCTTGGGTTCGGGCACGACGCGCATCCAGGTCGCGAACTGGATCTCTTCCGGTGCCCTGCAGGTCGACTGGGCCTTCCGCATCGACACGCTGACGGCGGTGATGCTGGTCGTCGTCAACACGGTCTCCTCGCTCGTGCACCTCTATTCCATCGGCTACATGCACGAGGATCCGCACCGGCCGCGCTTCTTCGCCTATCTCTCGCTGTTCACCTTCGCCATGCTGATGCTGGTGACGGCGGACAACCTCGTCCAGATGTTCTTCGGCTGGGAAGGCGTCGGTCTCGCCTCCTACCTGCTGATCGGCTTCTGGTACCAGAAGCCTTCGGCCAATGCGGCTGCGATGAAGGCCTTCATCGTCAACCGCGTCGGCGATTTCGGTTTCCTCCTCGGCCTCGCCCTGGTCTTCGTGCTGTTCGGCTCGGTCAACTTCGACAGCATCTTCCCGAAGGCGGGCGAACTGACCGGCCAGACCTTCCGGTTCCTCGGCTATGAGTCCGCGACGATGGTCACGGCCGGCGTCTTCATGGTCGCGCGCCTCTCGCCGATCTTCGAATACGCTCCGGTCGCGCTCACCGTCGTCGTCGTCATCGGCGCCACCACGGCCTTCTTCGCCGCGACGGTCGGCCTCGTGCAGAACGACATCAAGCGCGTCATCGCCTATTCGACCTGCTCGCAGCTCGGCTACATGTTCGTCGCGCTCGGCGTCGGCAATTACGGCGCCGGCATCTTCCACCTGTTCACGCACGCCTTCTTCAAGGCGCTGCTCTTCTTGGGCGCAGGTTCGGTCATCCACGCGATGCACCACGAGCAGGACATGCGCCATATGGGCGGCCTGCGGAAGCATATCCCCTTCACCGCCGCCGCCATGACCATCGGCACGCTGGCACTGACCGGCTTCCCTGGCTTCGCCGGCTACTTCTCCAAGGACGCCATCATCGAGAGCGCCTATGCCTCGGTGGCGCATGGCGGCTTCGCCTCGTCCTACGCCTTCGTCCTGCTGGTCGTCGCGGCCTGCATGACCTCCTTCTACTCCTGGCGGCTCTATTTCATGACCTTCGAGGGCGCGCCGCGCTGGGGCCATGGCCATGGCCATGGTTCACATGGTCACGACGATCACGCGCACGCCGCTCACGGCCACGATGACCATGCGCATGACGAGCACGGCCACGGCCATGATCACACTCCGCATGAGAGCCCCTGGGTGATGCTGCTGCCGCTCGCCCTGCTTTCGCTGGGCGCGGTCGCTGCCGGCTACGTCTTCAAGGAGTACTTCATCGGCCACGACTTCGAGCATTTCTGGAAGTCGGCGCTGTTCATGGGCAAGGACAACCACATCCTGCACACCATGCATGAAGTGCCTGGCTGGGTGGTCTGGTCGCCCTTCGTGGCGATGGCGATCGGCTTCGTCCTGGCCTACTGGATGTATGTCCGCCGGCCGGACATCCCGGGCAGGCTCGCGGCAGCGAACCCGGTTCTGTACCGGTTCCTGCTCAACAAATGGTACTTCGACGAGATCTACGACTTCCTGTTCGTGCGTCCGGCGAAGTGGCTCGGCCGCTTCCTCTGGAAGAAGGGTGACGGCTTCGTCATCGACGGATTCGGTCCGGACGGCGTCTCGGCCCGCGTCGTCGACGTCACCAACCGCGTCGTGCGCCTGCAGACCGGCTATCTCTACCACTATGCCTTCGCCATGCTGATCGGCGTCGCCGGGCTGGTGACCTGGTATCTCGTGACCCGCGGGTGAGATGATGTTCGGTTTCGGTATTCTCACCGGTCTCCTGATCCTGCCGCTGGTCGGCGCTGCCTTCATCCTGGCGCAGCGCGGCGACGAGGCTTCGGTCGCTTCCAACGCCCGCTGGGCGGCGCTGGTCACGACGGTGCTGACCTTCGTGCTCGCCTGCGTCGCCTGGAGCCGCTTCAACCCGGCCGATCCCGGCTTCCAGCTCGTCGAGAGCCATGGCTGGATCTCGGAGTCGATCCGCTTCAAGCTCGGCGTCGACGGCTTCTCCTTCCCCTTCATCGTGCTGACGGCGTTCCTGATGCCGTTCTGCATCCTCGCTTCCTGGACCTCGGTCGAGAAGCGGGTGGCGGAGTACATGGTCGCCTTCCTGGTGCTGGAGACGCTGATGATCGGCGTCTTCGCGGCGCTCGACCTCGTGCTGTTCTACCTGTTCTTCGAGGCCGGCCTGATCCCGATGTTCCTGATCATCGGCATCTGGGGCGGCAAGCGGCGCGTCTACGCCTCCTACAAGTTCTTCCTCTACACGCTGCTCGGCTCGGTGCTGATGCTGCTGGCCGTGATGGCGATGTACTGGAACGCCGGCACCACCGACATTCCGGCGCTGCTCGCCCACCAGTTCCCGGCCGGCATGCAGAAATGGCTCTGGCTCGCCTTCTTCGCCTCCTTCGCGGTGAAGATGCCGATGTGGCCGGTTCATACCTGGCTGCCTGACGCCCACGTCGAGGCGCCCACCGCAGGCTCCGTCATCCTGGCGGCGATCCTCCTGAAGATGGGCGGCTACGGCTTCATCCGCTTCTCGATCCCGATGTTCCCGGAGGCGTCGCATGATTTCGCGCCGCTGGTCTTCGCGCTCTCCGTCATCGCCATCGTCTACACCTCGCTGGTGGCGCTGATGCAGGAGGACATCAAGAAGCTGATCGCCTACTCCTCGGTGGCGCATATGGGCTTCGTCACCATGGGGCTGTTCACCCTGACCCCGCAGGGCATCCAGGGCGCCATGTTCCAGATGATGAGCCACGGCCTCGTCTCGGGCGCGCTCTTCCTCTGCGTCGGCGTGATCTACGACCGGATGCACACCCGCGAGATCGCCGCCTATGGTGGGCTGGTGAACCGGATGCCGCTCTACGCCGTGGTCTTCATGGTCTTCACCATGGCCAATGTCGGGCTGCCCGGCACGGCCGGTTTCGTCGGCGAGTTCCTGACGCTGCTCGGCGCCTTCCGCGCCAATCCCTGGGTCGCCTTCTTCGCGACGTCCGGCGTCATCCTCTCGGCGGGCTATGCGCTCTGGCTCTATCGCCGCGTCGTCTTCGGTGAACTGGTGAAGCCCGAGCTCAAGGACATCAAGGATTTGAACGGCCGCGAGATCGCGATCCTTGCTCCGCTGGTCCTGCTGACGATCTGGTACGGCATCCAGCCCCACACCATCCTCGACGCCTTCGCGGCGCCGACGGAAATGCTCATCAAGAACTATCAGGCCGCGCTGACCGTCGCGAAGACGGCCATGCTCGCCGCGCAGTAAGGTCTCGGACATGGCTCTGCCCGCTCTCGGCCCGGCCCTGCCGGAAATCATCCTGGCGCTCGGCGCCATCGCCATGGTGCTGATCGGCGCCGTCCGCGGCGAGCGTGCCGGCCGCCTGCTGGAAGGCCTGGCGCTTGTCCTGCTCGCCGTGGCGCTCGTGGTGGTCGTCTCGGGCGAGGGCAGGCTCCTGACCTTCAATGACGGCTTCGTCGCCGACGGCTTCGCCCGCTTCATGAAGGTGCTGACGCTGCTGGGGGCCGGCGCGACCATCCTGCTGGCCTCGGAGACGCTGCGCCGTCAGGGCGTGATGCGCTTCGAGTTCCCGATCCTGATCGTGCTCTCGACCATCGGCATGATGATGATGATCTCGGCCAACGATCTCATCAGCCTCTATGTCGGCCTCGAATTGCAGTCGCTGGCGCTTTACGTCGTCGCCGCCTTTGACCGCGACAATGCCCGCTCCACGGAAGCCGGCCTCAAGTACTTCGTGCTCGGCGCGCTCTCTTCCGGCATGCTGCTCTATGGCGCCTCGCTGACCTATGGCTTCACCGGAACGGTGACCTTCTCCGGCATCGCCGCGGCGACGCAGGGCGGCCATGCCGGCCTCGGGCTCGTCTTCGGCATCGTCTTCATCGCCGCCGGCGTCGCCTTCAAAATCTCGGCCGTGCCGTTCCATATGTGGACGCCGGATGTCTATGAAGGCTCGCCGACCCCGGTCGCCGCCTTCTTCGCCTCGGCGCCCAAGATGGCGGCGATGGCGATGGTGATCCGCGTCTTCATCGGCGCCTTCCCCGCCGCGATCCATGACTGGCAGCAGATCATCATCTTCATCTCGATCGCCTCGATGGCGCTCGGCGCCTTCGCCGCGATCGGCCAGCGCAACATCAAGCGCCTGCTCGCCTATTCCTCGATCGCGAATATGGGCTTCGCGCTGGTCGGCCTCGCCGCGGGCACGGCCGGCGGCGTGCAGGGCGTGATGACCTATATGGCGATCTACCTCGCCACCACGCTCGGCGCCTTCGCCTGCGTGCTGATGATGCGCCGCGACGGCAAGCTGGTCGAGGACATCAACGAGCTTGCCGGCCTCTCCCGGACGAACCCCTGGATGGCCTTCGCGCTCTCGATGATGATGTTCTCGCTCGCCGGCATTCCGCCGCTGGCCGGTTTCTGGGCGAAGTTCTACGTCTTCCTCGCCGCGATCGACGCCAAGCTTTACACGCTCGCCGTGGTGGGCGTCCTGACCAGCGTCGTCGGCGCCTATTACTATCTGCGCCTCGTCAAGGTGATGTATTTCGACGATCCGAAGCCGGCCTTCGAGCGCTCGGATCTCGGCGTGCGCACGGTGCTGTTCGTCTCGGCCGTCTTCGTGCTGGCGCTGTCGCTCGTGCCGGCACCGCTCTTCGACTCCGCTGCGGCTGCGGCGAAGTCGCTGTTTTGAGCGATGCGGGCCGTCATGCTCGGGCTTGACCCGAGCATCTCGCGAAGGAGAGGCGCCTTTTCCCGCCTGAGATTCTCGGGTCTGCGCTTCGCTTCACCCGAGAATGACGGGGGCATGTCGTCTCCGTGCGTTGTGCCCCATGCTCGGTGAAGCCGCCCGCGCTGCCGGCTACCGGCTGATCATCCGCGACGAGGTCGGCTCGACCATGGAGGAGGCCCGCCGCGCCCTGCATCAGGGTGAGCCGGGCAGGCTCTGGATCGTCGCCCGGAGCCAGAAGGCCGGGCGCGGGCGTCACGGCCGGCAATGGGGCTCGCCGCCCGGCAATCTCTACGCCAGCCTGCTGCTGACCGACCCGTGCGAGCCGGCGCTGGCGCCGCAGCTCGGCTTCGTCGCCGGGCTCGCCTTGCATGATGCCGCCTCGCAACTGCTCGGCCCCGCCGCTGGCGGGCTCAAGCTGAAATGGCCGAACGACCTGCTGCTCGGCGGCGCCAAGACGTCGGGCCTGCTGCTCGAAGGCGAAAGCCGGGCAGGGCGGCTCAACGTGATCCTCGGCTGCGGCGTCAACATCGCCTCCTGCCCGGCGGACACGCCCTATCCGGCGACTTACCTGAAGACCGCCGCGCCCCGCGCGAATGTCGAGGCGATGCTGCTCGCGCTCAGCGACGCCTGGGCGAAGCGCCACGCCGTCTGGTCGCAACCCGGCGGCTTCGGCCCGATCCGCGCCGCCTGGCTCGAACGTGCCGCCTTTCTCGGCGAAACCATCACGATCCGTTTGCCGGAAGGGCCGCTTGCGGGCCGTTTCAACGGCCTCGATCCGACCGGCCGCCTCGAGCTCGAAACCGAAACCGGCCAACGCCTGATCGATGCGGGCGATCTGTTCTTCGGGGCGCCCTGAGGTGGCGGGCGGCAATGCTGGCCTGCCGCGACACGACCGTGCTAAAGGACATTTCCGGTTCAACGCGGTCATCCCGGACGGCCAAGGGACGACCCGGGATCCATGCCGGAACGCCGACCGGAAAGGGTCCGGCATGGATCCCGGATCTCCGCTTCGCTTCGTCCGGGATGACCTGCGTTTTCCGAAACATCTTCCAGGAAGCCGCGACCGGCGTGCGATGAGGCATGCCGCTGGCGGCTCTCCGTGCCTGCAGGATCATCCGTGACCCGTTCCAGCGACCAGCTTGTTTTCGTTCCCCTTGGCGGCCTCGGCGAGATCGGCATGAACGCTGCCCTCTACGGCTTCGGGCCGGAAGGGCGGCGAAAATGGATCCTGGTCGATTGCGGCCTGTCCTTCGCCGGACCGGAGGCGCCGGGCGTCGACATCGTCCTGCCCGACCTGCGCTATATTATCGAGGAACGGGCGAACCTCATCGGCATCGTCATCACCCACGCCCATGAGGATCATATCGGCGCGCTCGCGGCGCTCTGGCCGAGCCTGCGCGCCCCGGTCTACTGCACGCGATTCGCCGCCGGCCTGCTCGGCACGCGCCGCCTCTCGGAGCCCGGCGCGCCCAAGGTCGAGATCAATGTCGTGCCGCAGGGCGGGCGCATCACGCTCGGCCCCTTCGACATCGAGTTCGTGCCCGTCGCGCACTCCATCCCCGAGTCGAACGCGCTCGCCATCCGCACCCCGGCCGGCCTCGTCGTCCATACCGGCGACTGGAAGATCGACCCGACCCCGCGCGTCGGCCTGCCGACCGATGAGAAGCGCCTGCGCGAGCTCGGCGAGGAGGGCGTGCTCGCCCTGATCTGCGACTCGACCAACGTGATGCGCGACGGCACCAGCCCGAGCGAGGCCGATGTCGCCGCCAAGCTGAAGGAGCTGGTCGCTTCCGCGCCGGGCCGTGTCGCCGTCACCACCTTCGCTTCCAATGTCGCAAGGCTGCGCGCCGTCGCCGAAGCGGCGATGGCGAATGATCGCGAGGTTGTCGTCGTCGGACGCGCCATGGACCGCGTCATCGATGTCGCGCGCGAATGCGGCTATCTCGACGGCATCCCGTCCTTCCGCCCGGTCGATGCCTATGGCTACCTGCCGCGCGACAAGGTCGTGGCGCTGGTCACCGGCAGCCAGGGCGAGCCGCGCGCCGCGCTCTCGCGCATCGCCGCCGACGACCATCCCGAGATCGCGCTTTCGGCCGGCGATCGCGTGATCTTTTCCTCGCGCACCATCCCCGGCAACGAGAAATCGGTCGGCAACATCCTGAACGCCCTGGCGCGCGACAACATCGAGATCATCACTGACCGCACCCATCTCGTGCACGTGTCCGGCCATCCGCGCCGTGAGGAGATGGCCAGGCTCTATGGCTGGCTGAAGCCGCAGATCGCGATCCCCGCCCATGGCGAGGATCTGCACCTCGCCGAGCATGAGAGCTTCGCCCGCAGCCTCGGCGTCAGGCATGTGCTGCGCACCGTCAATGGCGATGTCGTCGCGATCTCGGCCGAGGGGGCGCGGAAGATCGACGAGGCGCCGCATGGCCGGCTCTATCAGGATGGCAGCCTGCTGGTGAATTCGCTGGAGAAGACGATTGCCGAGCGCCGTCGGCTCTCCTTCGCCGGCATGGTCTCGGTCGCGGTCGCGGTCGATGAGAAGGGTGGCATCGCCGGCGAGCCGGAGATCGCCATCCTCGGCCTGCCGCCACGCACGCAGGACGGCACGGATTTCGAGGAATACGTCGCCGACACCGTCGCCGAACTGCTCGACGGCATTCCCAAGGCCCGCCGCCGCGACCCCGAGGCTCTGCGTAACGCGCTGGAGCGCGGAGTCCGCAGCGCCGTCAACGAGGAATGGGGCAAGAAGCCCCAGGTGCATGCGCTGGTGATCGAGGTCTAGAGTACGATCTCGTACGGTCACGCGCCGTCATTCCGGACGCAGCGAAGCGGAGATCCGGAATCCATCATAAGGAGGGACATCGCCCTTCGATGGATCCCGGATCGGCGCGGCTGCGCCGCTTGTCCGGGATGACGTGGCGTTTCCGAGGATGGGTGTGAGCGGGAAGAGAGACATGATCGGACGCCTCAACCACGTCGCCATTGCCGTGAAGGATCTCGCGGCCTCGACGGCGCTCTATCGCGACACGCTCGGCGCGCGCGTCTCGCAGCCGCAGCCCGAGCCGGAGCACGGCGTCACCGTCGTCTTCGTCGAACTGCCCAATACCAAGGTCGAGCTGCTCGAGCCGCTCGGCGCCGATTCCCCGATCGCGAAGTTCCTCGAGCGCAACCCGGACGGCGGCATCCATCACATCTGCTACGAGGTCGACGACATCCTCGCCGCCCGCGACCGGCTGAAGGAGCAGGGCGCCCGGGTGCTCGGTTCCGGCGAACCGCGCATCGGCGCCCATGGCAAGCCGGTGCTGTTCCTGCACCCCAAGGATTTCCTCGGCACGCTGGTCGAGCTGGAGCAGGCCTGAGCCATGTCCGACATCAGCTTTCTCGGCCAGCCTGAGCCCGGCTCGCCGCGCCCCTTCAGCGCCGCGACGGTCGCCGGCGGCCTCGTCTTCGTTTCCGGGCATTCCGCGCCGCATGATCCGGCGCGCGGCATCCATCGCGGCGCGACGCCGGCCGAGGAGGTGCGCAACGCGCTGGGCCGGGTCGCCGAGATCTTGGGCGAGGCAGGCAGCGCTCTCGATCGCGTCGTCCAGATGACGATGCTGATCACCGATCCGGCCGACTACGCCGCCTGCAACGCCGAATATGTGAAGCATTTCCCGAACGGCCTGCCGGCGCGCCACACGGCCCGTTTCGGTGTTCCGACCGAGGCGCGCGTCGCCTTTTCCTGCATCGCGCTGACAGGGACCACGCCATGACCATCGCCAGCGCGCTTGCGGTCTATTTCATCATCTGGTGGACGGTGCTGTTCGCGGTGCTGCCCTTCGGCATCCGCAGCCAGCAGGAAAGTGGAGAGGTCGTCGACGGCACCGAGCCCGGCGCGCCGGTCCTGCCCGGGCTGCTGAGGAAGGCGGCGATCACCTCGGTCATCGCGGCCGTCATCTTTGTCTTCGTCTGGTATGTCTGGGCGAATTACGACTTCTGATGCGGCCGCTGCGTTCTCAAGCGCGCTTTTCAGCTCGGTCGTCGTCATCGGGCGCCGTTGCAGAATTATCTCATCCGGCGGCTCTTCTCGTCGGACGCTACGCGGGGCTCCCGCTGACGCCGATTACCTGCTATCGCTGGCGTCGAAGAGCTTCGGCGCCTCGAGGTAGACTTTGCCTAAGTAAGTCCGGTCTCAATCCAGTTCACCCGTACAGCCGGTGGCGGAACGCCGTCGGCGTATGAATGCGTTCGTCGGGTGGTGGCGAGAGACCGGTTTGGCACTGTTCAAATGCGCCAGCACAGCTCCCGCTGTCTCTGCTCTTCGACCATCACGACACCGCCATACCGCGCCCGGCAAGGGTCTCTCACGCGCCATCTTGGTGAACTTCCGAACGGAAGACCAAGACAACTATGTGCAGAGCACTTCGGGTCCGTTGGACCATCACGCCCAAAACCGCCCCCCGACCTTGGATTGCTTGTAGCGGTTGCGGCGGGCTGAAAGCCTTCCAATCCAGTGGGAAGATCCGGCTCAACGCCAATGGCCGCAAGCTCGACGCCTGGCTCATCTACAAATGCGTGGATTGCGAGAAGACGTGGAATCGTCCGCTCTTCGAGCGACGCAATGTTCGCGATATCGACCCCTCGGTTCTGGAGGCGCTTCAGTCCAACGATCCGCAATGGATCCGGGCAGAAGCGTTCAACCTCGATGCATTGAGGCACAAGTCGCAACGCATCGACGAGTTCCCCGAGTACGACATCTCGAAGGCTGTCATAGGCGAAGCTCCTCGTTGGACGGAGTTGGAGATCGAGTTGGCGGTGCCGCTTCACGTCGGCACGCGCCTCGATCGTCTGCTGGCATCCGAGCTGGCGCTTTCGCGCACACGGCTTCAGCGGCTCTGTGACGAGGGCAGACTGCGGATCGATGCGGAGCGCAGCGATGCTCTGCGACGGCATGTCCGAACCGGGACCGTGGCAATTTTTGATCTGTCGCCGGAGCCCGATCAAGAACGGCTCTGGAGATCTCGGGCAACGGGAGCCGTGCTTTAGTTCTTGGCGCGGGGGCCGGTTTTCGAGCCCCCATGCCTTCCACGGCTTCGCCATGATCGAAAGAACGGCTCGGGCGACGAAGCGGCAGCGAAAAAGGGGGCGGTTCGAGCCCGCCATTCGCAGTCGCCATATCGATTCAGGCTGGGGCGTCGCTCATGCGGCGCCTCAACGGGAGCCCCAAAAGAAAAAAGGCAAGGCCGCAGCCTTGCCTTGGTGAGTCCGCCTTTTTCCGCAGTATCGGCGTACGTCTATGTGCGTACGACTTGCATACTAGCGGGCGTTCGTTCCTCCCGAGACCTGGTCCGCGGCGCCTTGCCTTAACAAAGCGTGCCCAGCGCAAGAAGGATTAGCCGATTGTGACGGAGTTGTCATCAGTTTAGGCACCTCCAGCCTCAACTTTTTGCAAATTCATTCTCGGCTGCACTTGTGCAGTGCAACAAGGCTGGATTCGCGGCCGCCGCATGCCTTGTTCCGGTCAAAGGATATCGCTACTGACCGAAAGGTCGCCGCCTTCCTTTGCGGCCATGGAGATCTTCATGCTGCGCAGCTCGCTCGCCGCTTTTGCCCTTGTCGCCTCGCTCGGCTTTGCCCAGGCCCAGACTGCCGCGCCGAAGCCCGATCCCGACAACACCGTGGTGCTGACCACCAAGGATGGCCCGGTGACGATCCGCCTGCGGCCCGATCTGGCGCCGAAGCATGTCGCGCAGATCAAGGCGCTGGTGAAGCGTGGCTTCTATGACGGCGTCGTCTTCCACCGCGTCATCGACGGCTTCATGGCCCAGACCGGCGATCCGACCGGCACCGGCACCGGCGGCTCCGACCTGCCGAACATCCCGGCCGAATTCAGCCAGACGCCCTACAAGGTCGGTTCCGTCGGCATGGCGCGCTCGCAATCGCCGAATTCCGCCAATTCGCAGTTCTTCATCTGCTATGAGGGCTGCGGCTCTCTGACCGGCAGCTACACGCTCTTCGGCGAAGTCGTCTCCGGCATGGATGCCGTGCGCAAGATCAAGAAGGGCGCGCCCGGTAGCGGTCAGGTCACGAACCCGGACAAGATCGTCTCCATGCGGATGCAGGCCGACGCCAAGTAAGCGGACCGAGTAAGCCGGCCAAGTCGGGCGTGAGCGTCTCCGGCGGATGGGGCAGGCTCGTGCAAAGGAGCAGGCCATGCGCCCTCTCGTCTTGACTGCCTTTCTCCTCGGCGCGGCGCTCGCGCCGGCCGCCGCGCAGGAAACGCTCGATCTCGGCCGGCCACCGCCCTCGGGCTCGCAGAATCCGGTTCTGCCGCCGCCTTCCGGCTCGCAGAACCCGATCCTGCCGCCGCAGAGCGGCCAGCGCTACGCTCCGGGCGTCGGTGGGCCGTTCAGCGGCAACGACATCCCCGGCATCGATCAGCGCCGGATCGGCCCGTCTCGCCTCAGGGGCGGCGCGGGCGAGATCGGTCTGATCGGCGACGTCTCGCCCCAGACGCCGAACGAGCCGGGCGAGGCCGTCGACAAGCTCACCGATATCGCGCCGGCCCTGCGCCGCTGCTGGCAGCCGCCGCCGCTGCCGGGCGACCTGACCGGCGCGATGGTCTCGCTCCGCTTTAGCCTGCGGCGTGACGGCACGCTGTTCGGCCAGCCGCGCGTGACCTGGGAAACCCGGCGGGGCGATCCCGCGTTCCAGAGACGCTTCAGCGAGTCCGCCGTTGCCGCCGTGCATGCCTGCACGCCGATGAGGTTGTCGAAGGGCCTCGGAGCGAGTATCGCGGGGCGACCCTTCATCATACGCTTCCACGGCCACGTGCCGCTTAACGAAAGGCAGAGCTGATGTCGCTCGATCCAGAAAACACCATCGTCATGGAGACGACCAAGGGCAAGGTGGTCATCAAGCTGCGCCCCGACCTCGCTCCGGGCCATGTCGAGCGCATCAAGACGCTCGCTCGCGAGGGCTTCTATGACGGCATCGTCTTCCACCGCGTCATCGACGGCTTCATGGCGCAGGTCGGCTGCCCCCATGGCACGGGCACCGGCGGCTCGGACTATCCTGACCTGAAGCAGGAATTCAACGCCGAGCCGCATGTCCGCGGCATCTGCTCGATGGCCCGCTCCCAGAACCCGAACTCGGCCAACAGCCAGTTCTTCATCGTCTTCGACGATGCCCGCTTCCTCGACAAGCAGTACACGGTCTGGGGCCAGGTCGTCGAAGGGATGGAGAATGTCGACAAGATCAAGCGCGGCGAGCCCGTGCGCGATCCCGACTCCATCGTCTCGATGAAGGTGATGGCCGACGCGGCCTGATCGCTTCGCTCAACCCGAGCCCTCGTTCCGGGAGATGCGGCGCCAGCCGCGCTCGACGCCCGGAATGAGGGCTCTTTGCGTTTGAAGAGAGACGTAGACCGATGGATGTCGGCCTCTTCGATTTCGATCTGCCCGAGGACCGTATCGCGCTGAGGCCGGCAAGCCCGCGCGATGCGGCGCGTCTGCTCGTGGTGCGTCCTGACGCAGCCCAGCCCTTCGCCGATCTCGGCATCCGTGACCTGCCGTCCCTGCTGCAGCCGGGCGACGCGCTCGTTCTCAACGATACCCGCGTGATTCCCTCGCGCCTGCGCGGCCGGCGCCATCGCGGCGAGGATTCGGCACGCGTCGAGATCATGCTGCACAAGCGCGAGAGCGAGGATCGCTGGCGCGCCTTCGCCCGTCCGGCCAAGAAGCTGGCATTGGGCGAGACCGTCATGTTCGACGCGGATGGCGCCAGCAACGCCTGCGAGCTCGGCCGCCTTCAGGCGGAAGTCCTGGAGAAGGGCGAGGGCGGCGAGGTCGAGTTGCGCTTCAGCCTGACCGGCGCCTATCTCGACGAGGCGATCGCGCGGCTCGGCGAATTGCCGCTGCCGCCCTATATCGCCGGCAAGCGGCCCGCCGACCCCGCCGATGCCCGCGATTACCAGACGGCCTACGCCCGCCACGAGGGCGCCGTCGCGGCGCCGACGGCTGGCTTACATTTCACGCCGGAGCTGTTCGCAGGCCTGGAGGCGCGCGGCATCTCCCGCCATTTCGTGACGCTGCATGTCGGCGCCGGCACCTTTCTGCCGGTCAAGGCCGAGGACACCGACGAACACCGCATGCATGCCGAATGGGGCACGGTCTCGGCCGAGACGGCGGCCGCGCTCAACGCGGTGAAGGCGAGGGGCGGGCGCATCGTCGCCGCCGGCACGACCTCGCTGCGCCTCCTCGAAAGCGCGACCGGCGAGGACGGGGCGATCCGGCCCTTCTCCGGCGACACGGCGATCTTCATCACGCCGGGCTATCGCTTCCGCGCGGTCGACGTGCTGATGACCAATTTCCATCTGCCGCGCTCGACGCTGTTCATGCTCGTCTCCGCCTTCTGCGGACTCGACGTGATGAAACGTGCCTATGCCCATGCGATCGCTGAGCAATACCGCTTCTACAGCTATGGCGACGGTAGCCTGCTGTTCAGGGCGGGCTGACCGCAGCCGTCATGCTCGGGCTTGACCCGAGCATCTCTGAAACCAGTGCTTTCTCGTCCTGAGATTCTCGGGTCTGCGCTTCGCTTCGCCCGAGAATGACGCTCCCAGTCTCTTACTTCCCCGGCAGCGGCGGCACGCCCTTCTGCCATTCCGGCCAGTCCGTCACGATGTGATCGACGACGCGCGAGCCCGCCGCCTCGATATTGGCGACGGTTTCGGCGAAGCCGCCGGCGGTCTGGCCCGGCGCCGGGTCGAGATGCTGCAACGTCGTCTCGTTCGGGTTGCCCTGGTCGAAATTGACCGCGCCGCGCAGGCTCAGGACACGGTCGGTGCCGAATTGGCGCTTGATCACCAGCGTGATCGCTGCCGCCTCCATCTCGGTGATGACATAGTCGTCGGCGCCGTAGAGCTTGGCGATGTACTGGGCCTCCTTCGACAGGCCGGGGCCGTGGAAGAAGGTGTCGCCGGTCATATGCGTGCCCGTGGTCACGGCCGGCGCAGACTGCGCCCGCTTCTCCGGATAACGCATGCGGTATTGCCGCGCTGCATCGGAATCCTGCAGGTTGGTGCCCTGGCTCAGCTTGACGGCCCAGCCGACCAGCGCCGGGTTGAGCTGGAAGACGCGATAGCTCTCATAGCCCTTGCGCGGCATGAAGACCGGTTCGCCCGGCTTGCCTTCCTCCGGCGCCCAGCGATGGCCGAGATCGTAATCGACGAGCCAGCTCGCCCAGGAGACGTCGCCGATGGTGCCGCGCGAGGGCGGCGTGCCGGCGACGCCGCTCAGGATGAAATAGGCCTGCGAGAAGTCATAGGCCGGATCGAGCAGGATCGCCTGCATCGAGGAGGAGGAGTTGACCTTGCCCATGCCGAGCACGGCCCCGCAGACGCCGTCATCGTTGCAATAGACCGGCTTCAGCGCGCCTTTGACGGCATGGGGCGGGCTTTTCATCCAGTAGCGCTCGTACCAGTGCTGGAATTCGCCGGCGCGATCGCCCGTATTCTCGCCGATCTCGAACATCGCCGCGACGAAGACCTTGACCTTGATCGGCTCCGAGGCGGCTCTCGCCGGCAAGGTGACGGTGCCAAGGGCAAGGGTGGCAAGGGCGAGAGCAGCGATGCCGTAACGCGAAATGATGTTCTGAGCCATGTCGGCCTCCGCAGCGGCGATCTGCCCGCTTTCCAGCGAGTCACAGCAAGCCTCGTGCCGTGTTCTGCCATGGCGGCGGCCGGGCCGTCCATGTCGATGCTGCAATCTGTGACGCCACGGTCGTTGAACCGGCTCGCATTCCGGCCGTGAAAATGCTACCGGGCTCCCAACAGGGATTTTGACAGTCAAATGGCCGATATTTTTCGCGAGATCGATGAGGAAGTCCGCCGGGACAAGGCGGCGCAGTTCTGGAAGAAATACGGCTGGGCCGCAGTGGCGCTGGCCGTGCTTGCCGTCATCGGCGTAGCCGGCTGGCAGTTCTGGCAGCACCAGCAGAATCAGGCGGCGGCGGCCGTCGGCGCTCGCTTCGAGGCGGCGCTGAAATCCTCGCGCGACGGCGATAGCACCCAGGCTGAGTCGATCCTGAAGGAGCTCGCCGCGGGTGCACCGGCCGGCTATCGCGAGATCGCCCGCTTCCGTCTCGCCGCCGAGACGGCCAAGAACGATCCCGCCGCCGGCGCCACCGCCTTCGACGCGCTCGCCAATGACGGCTCGCTCGACCAGAGCTATCGCGACCTGGCCCGGCTGCGCGCCGGCATCCTGCGCGTCGATCTCGTTCCCTATGCCGAGATCAAGCAGGCGCTGGAGCCGCTGGCGACGCCGCAGGGCATCTGGCGCCATTCCGCGCGCGAATTCCTCGGCGTCTCGGCCCTGAAGAACAACCTCTTCGAGGATGCCGGGCGCTGGTTCGACGCCATCGTCACCGATCCGGCGACACCGCAGGCCGAGCGTCAGCGGGCCGACCTCTACCTCGCGCTGGTCCGTGGCGGGCCGGTGACGGTGCAGAACTAGAAAAAAACCTTATCATCGCGCGCGTCATCCCGGCGACCGCAGGGAGACCCGGGATCCATGCCTGAGCGTTTCCAGCTAAGGTTCAGGCAATGGATCTCGGCTCTGCGCTTTGCGTGGCTGGGATGACGACGGAAGATGTGAAGCGAATGACAGCCATCGTTGCCCTCATCGGGCGCCCCAATGTCGGCAAGTCGACCCTGTTCAACCGGCTCGTCGGCAAGAAGCTCGCGCTGGTCGATGACCGCCCGGGCGTGACGCGCGACCGCCGCGAGGGCGACGCCTCGCTCGGCCATCTGCGCTTCAAGGTCATCGACACCGCCGGTCTGGAAGAGGCCGACAAGGATTCACTTTTGGGCCGCATGCGCGCCCAGACCGAGACGGCGATCGCCCAGGCCGATGTCGTCGTCTTCATGATCGACGCCCGGCTGGGCCTGACGCCGATGGACCAGCCCTTCGCCGAATTGGTGCGCCGCTCCGGCAAGCCGGTGATCCTGCTGGCCAACAAGGCAGAGGGCAAAAAGGGCGCGGACGGCATCATCGACGCCTATTCGCTCGGGCTCGGCGATCCCGTGCCGTTCTCGGCCGAGCATGGCGAGGGCACTTCGGATCTGCTGGAAGCGCTCGCCCCTTTCATCGACGACGAGCCCGATGAGGATGGGGAAGAGAGCGAGGCCTCCTGGGAGAACGTCGCCGGCGAGGGGACCGAAGAGGATATCGATCCGGACCGGCCGCTGCGCGTCACCATCATCGGCCGGCCCAACGCCGGCAAGTCGACGCTGGTCAACCGCATGATCGGCGAGGAGCGGCTGCTCACCGGCCCGGAGGCCGGCATCACCCGCGACACCATCTCGGTCGACTGGGAATGGCGCGGCCGCAAGGTCAAGCTCTTCGACACGGCCGGCATGCGCAAGCGCGCCCGCATCGAGGAGAAGCTGGAGAAGCTCTCCGTCGCGGATTCGCTGCGCGCCATCCGCTTCGCCGAGGTCGTGGTCGTGCTGCTCGATGCGACCATTCCTTTCGAGAAGCAGGACCTGACGCTGGTCGACCTGACCGAGCGCGAGGGCAGGGCCGTCGTCATCGGCCTCAACAAATGGGACCTCGTCGCCGACAAGCAGGGCCTGCTCGCCGAGCTCAAGGAGAAGGCCAACCATCTGCTGGCGCAGGTGCGCGGCGTGCCGATCATCCCGCTCTCGGGCCTCGCCGGCGAGGGTATCGACCGGCTGATGCAGGGCGTGTTCTCGGCCTATGAGGTGTGGAACCGCCGCGTCTCGACCGCGCGCATCAACCGCTGGCTCGAAGGTGTTCTCTCGGCCCATCCGCCGCCGGCGGTGGCCGGGCGCCGCATCAAGATCCGCTACATGACGCAGGCCAAGGCCCGGCCGCCGACCTTCGCTCTGTTCGGCAATCAGCTCGACCACCTGCCGGTGTCCTACACCCGCTACCTCGTCAACAATCTGCGCGAGGCCTTCGAGCTGCCGGGCACGCCGATCCGGCTGCATACGCGCGGCGGCCACAATCCTTACGACAAGGAACGCAAGGGCTGATGCGTGTCGCGGTCGTGGGCGCCGGCATCGCCGGTCTTTCGACCGCCTGGTCGTTGAACCGGCGCGGGCATGCGGTGACGCTGTTCGAGCAGGCACCGCAGATCCCCAACCCCTACGCCGCTTCCGGCGACCAGCACCGCGTCCGCCTACACCTTCACCGCCGACAAGAAGTTCCTCTCGCGGCAGATCGGCCGGGTCACGGTCGTCTCGGCCTGTTCGGGCCACGGCTACAAATTCGGCGCCGCCGTCGGCAGGCGGGTCGCTGCGGCGGTCGAGAGCGGCGATCAGGCCGGGCTGCTGCGCTGGCTCAGGGCCGAGTGACGCCGGCCGGTCTGCCCGTGTCGCGCGCCGACAGTTCCTTGGCCTTCGCCTCGTCTGCCCGAGCCCCGTCCTCGTCTTTTGCCGCATGCCGGGCCGCGGCGCGGAACCGGTAATTCGCGTCCGATTCGGGCGCGAGGCGGATCGCCTCGCTGAAGTCGACGATGGCACGAGCCGTATCACCCCTGTTGAAATAGGTCAGGCCGCGGACGGTGCGCGCCTTTTCCAATCCCGGGGCGAGGGCGACAGCGCGATCGAGATCGGCGAGCGCCTTGTCGGATTCACCGAGCGAGGTCTGGATCGAGGCGCGCGTTACGAGGAACTCTGCTTGCGCAGGGTCGAGACGGATGGCGGTGTCGAGATCGCTCAAGGCCCGCGGAAGATCCCGCATGTAGAATAGATGGGCCTTTCCGCGCTTCCAGAAGGCGACCGCGAGCGTCGGCGCAAGCGCGATGGCGCGGGCGTAATCGGCGAGCGCTCGCGTATAGATGGCGCCCGTTCCCGGCGCCAGCAGGTCAGCGCGATCGAGCAGGGCCGCGGCGAGCGCGTCACCTGCGAGACCGCCCTTGTCGATCAAGGCATTGCAGGCCGCCAGAGCCCGGTCATGGCGGGCGATGCTCTCCAGCGGATCGAGGGCCGCTTCCGTGAGGCCGGAGCGACAGGTTTGGCGCAAGTCCGAAATGGCCGGGCGAGGAGATGCCGCCCCGTCATCGGCAAGAGCATGCCCGGTGGTCAGGACCATAGCCGCGCCGAGGGCCGGGAGGGAAAGCGGACGCCAGACGAAACCTGCGAGCATTCTGCCTCCGATGGTCGGGAGCGGTGAGACGCTCTCAGGCCGGCATTTGCGGCGCCAGAACCTTGCCTTGCGGGAAGTCGAAGATCTTGCCGCTCTCGGCCCAGTCCGGCGAGGCCAGCGTGACGAGATGCGGCGCGAGGTCCTCCGGCGTCTTCAGCGTCGCCGGGTCTTCGCCCGGCATCGCCTCGGCACGCATCTTGGTGCGCAGCGGGCCGGGATTGACCAGCATGACCTTGACCGGGGTCGTCGCCGTCTCAGCCGCATAGGTGCGCCCCAGAGCCTCCACAGCCGCCTTGGAGATCGAGTACGGCCCCCAATAGGCCAGGCATTTATGCGCCGCGCCCGAGGAGAGCAGGATGACGCGTCCAGCGTCGGAAGCGCGCAGCGCCGGATCGAGCGACCTGATCAATCGCCAGTTGGCCGTGACGTTGATGTCGAGCACCTTGGCCCAGTCCTTCTCGGTCACGTGGCCGAGCGGGGAGAGGGAACCGAGGACGCCGGCATTGGCGAGCAGGATGTCGAGCTTGCCCCAGCGCTCCAGCAGGGCAGGACCGAGCTTCTCGAGCCCGCCCGCATCGGCGAGGTCGAGCGGCACCAGCGTGGCGCTGCCGCCGAGCGCGTTGATCTCGTCGTCCAGTTCCTCGAGCGCGCCGGTGGTGCGGGCGAGCGCCACGATATGGGCTCCGGCTGCGGCGAAAGCCAGCGCCGCCGCGCGACCGATGCCGCGCGAGGCGCCGGTGACGAGCGCGATGCGCCCCTGCAAAGGCTTGGACATCAGACGCCGCCGGTTCAGCCGGCTTCGGCCAGCAGGGAGATCTGCTGCTTGGCGCTCTCGCCGATCACGTCGGTCAGCGAGGTCGGGTAATCGCCGGTGAAGCAGTGGTCGGTGAATTGCGGCTTCAGCGGATCGCGCCGCTCATGGCCCATGGCGCGATAGAGCCCGTCGACCGAGATGAAGGCGAGCGAGTCGGCGCCGACGAACTGCCGCATCTCCTCGAGGGAGTGCGTCGCAGCGAGCAGCTTCTCGCGGTCGGGCGTGTCGATGCCGTAATAGTCGGGATGGGTGATCGGCGGCGAGGAGATGCGGAAATGCACCTCGCGGGCGCCGGCCTCGCGCATCATTTTGACGATCTTGAAGGAGGTCGTGCCGCGCACGATCGAATCGTCGACCAGCACGATGCTCTTGCCTTCGACCACCGAGCGGTTGGCCGAATGCTTCAGCTTGACGCCGAGTTCGCGGACCTTCTGCGTCGGCTCGATGAAGGTGCGGCCGACATAGTGGTTGCGGATGATGCCGAGCTCGAAGGGGATGCCGCTGGCCTGGGCATAGCCCAGCGCCGCCGGTACGCCCGAATCCGGCACCGGCACGACCACATCGGCATTGGCGGGGGATTCCTGCGCCAGCACGGCGCCCATCGCCTTGCGGCGCTCATAGATGCTGCGGCCCTTCACGATGGAATCGGGCCGGGCGAAATAGATGTATTCGAAGATGCAGGGCCGTTCCGCGATCGGCGGGAAGGGCTTGTGGCTTTCGATGCCGCTCTCGGAGACGATGAGCACCTCGCCGTTCTCGACCTCGCGGATGAACTTGGCGCCGATGATGTCGAGCGCGCAGGTCTCGGAGGTCAGGATCGGACAGCCGTCGAGCTCGCCCAGCACCAGCGGGCGGATGCCGAGCGGATCGCGCGCGCCGATCAGCTTCTTGTTGGTCATGCCGACGAAGGCATAGGCGCCCTCGATCTGGCGGATGCCCTCGACGAAACGGTCGACGAAATTCTGCTTGCGGCTGCGCGCCACCAGATGCAGCAGCACCTCGGTGTCGGAGGTCGACTGGTAGATCGCGCCGTCGCGCACGAGGTTGCGGCGCAGCGTCAGCCCGTTGGTGAGGTTGCCGTTATGCGCCAGGGCGAACCCGCCGCCATGCAGCTCGGCGAAGAGCGGCTGGACGTTGCGCAGGATGGTCTCGCCCGTCGTCGAATAGCGGACATGGCCGATCGCCTGCTTGCCCTTGAGCTTGTCGATGACGCTCGCTTCCGAGAAGGCATCGCCGACGAGGCCGAGGCGCCGCTCCGAATGGAAGCGGCTGCCGTCGAAGGAGACGATGCCCGCCGCCTCCTGCCCGCGATGCTGGAGCGCATGCAGGCCCAGCGCCGTCAGCGCCGCGGCATCGGCATGGCCGTAGATCCCGAAGACGCCGCATTCCTCCCGCAGCCGGTCGGCGTTGGGATCGAAGGCGGTCTCCGTCTCGGTCGGCGAGATCATGGCGAGCTCCACACGGGGTTTAGAGGCGAACTTTCTACGCGCTAATTAGGGACGGGTTGGGGCAGGCGCAACGGGCGCCGGCGTGCCCGGAGCGCGGGGCTCCTCTGCGGGCGCTTCGGGCGCAGCCTCGGTGCCGGGCTTCTTCAGCAGGTTCTTGATGAAGTCGGCGTTCACGTCCTGCGGCAGCATCGCGATCAGCGAGCGTCCGGTTTCCTCCAGCATCGGCTTGGCTTTGGCCTCCTTGGCCCAGACCGGCATCTTCTCGTTGCCGACCAGCGCCGCGAAGAAGACATAGCCGATCACCGCCAGCAGCAGCCCGCGCGCCGCGCCGAAGACGAAGCCCAAGGTGCGGTCGAGCGCGCCGATGCGCGAGTCGAGCACGAAGTCGGAGATGCGCGCCGTCAGCAGCGAGACGACGATCAGCGTGCCGAGGAACAACAACGCGATCGAGGCGACCAGCGCGATCGTGCCCTGCGCCGAGCTTGCCGGAATGTATTGCTGGATGAAGGGCACGAGCTGCGGATGGAACACCCAGGCGACGGCCGCCGCGGCGATCCATGAGACGATGGCGAGCACTTCGCGGGTAAAGCCGCGGACCGCGGCCAGCAAAGCCGAGATCAGAACCACGCCGATGACGACGAGATCGAGAATGGTGACAGGCATTGGGAAGGCCGCTTTGCTGATGACTCACGACGGCCGGCCCGCCGACGGACCACCGTTTCGGTTTTGCTATACGCGTTCCTCGCCCCTGCGTCACCCTGCCGGCGATGTCATTTCACACTCTTGCGCGGCGCGCGGGCGGCGATATCGGCAACGAGTTCCGTCACATGGCCGAAACGGCGCAGCGACAGGCCATTGCCGTCGCCATGGTCGGCACCGCCCGCCGGCATGAGCGCCGCCTCGAATCCGAGCTTCGCCGCCTCCCTGAGTCGCGCCGCCGCGACCGAGACCGGCCTGACCGCGCCCGACAGCGCGATCTCGCCGAAATAGACCGCCTCCTGCGGCAGGATCGCGCCCGTCAACGAGGAGACCAGCGCCGCCGCCACCGCGACATCCGCCGCCGGCTCGTTGACGCGCAAGCCACCCGCGACATTCAGATAGACGTCGTGCTGACCGAGTCTGAGGCCGCCATGGGTTTCGAGCACTGCGAGCACCATGGCGAGCCGGCTGTTCTCCCAGCCCACCACGGCGCGCCGCGGCGTGCCAAGCGCGGTCGGCGCCACCAGCGCCTGGATCTCGACCAGCACCGGCCGTGTGCCCTCGATGCCGGCGAAGACGGCCGCGCCCGGCGCCGGCTGGTCTCTGCCCGCGAGGAACAGGGCGGAGGGGTTGGGGACCTCCGACAGTCCCTTGCCGGTCATCTCGAAGACGCCGATCTCGTCGGTAGCGCCGAAGCGGTTCTTCTGGCCGCGCAGGATGCGGAACGAGTGCGCTCCTTCTCCTTCGAACGACAGAACGGCATCGACCATATGCTCGACCACGCGCGGGCCGGCGATCTGCCCGTCCTTGGTGACATGGCCGACCAGGATCAGGCAGACGCCGCTGGTCTTGGCGTAGCGGATCAGCGCCTGGGCCGAGCCGCGCACCTGCGTCACCGTGCCGGGCGCACTTTCGACCTCGCCGGACCACATGGTCTGGATCGAATCGATCACGACGAGGGCAGGGCGCTCACCCTGGCCGAGCGTCGCGATGATATCCTCGACATTGGTTTCCGCCGCCAGATCGACCGGCGCCTCGGCCAGCCCCATGCGCTCGGCACGCAACCTGACCTGCCCGGTCGATTCCTCGCCCGAGACATAGACGACCCGCCGTCCGCCCAGCGCGAGCGCGGCGCAGGCCTGCATCAGGAGCGTCGATTTGCCGATGCCGGGGTCGCCGCCGATCAACAGCACCGAGCCCGGCACGAAGCCCCCGCCCGTGACGCGATCCAGTTCGCCTATGCCTGAGACGATGCGCGGCGCGTCCTGCGTCTCGCCCTTGAGCGTCTCCAGCGCGAAGACGCGGCCCCGCGCCCTCCCGCCGGACGAGGGGCGCCCGCCGCCCGGAACCGGCGCCGCTTGCGCTTCCTCGACGAGCGAGGACCATGTCCCGCAGGCGTCGCACTTGCCCTGCCAGCGGTGATAGACGGCCCCGCAGGCCTGACAATGATAGGTCGGGCCGCGCTTGGCCATCAGCCGCCCAAATACCGCCGCTCATAGCGACGGCCGAGGCTGGTCAGGATCTCGTAGCCGATCGTCTTGGCGCCGGCGCCGACGGACTCCAGATCGAGCGGCCCGCCGATCAGCGTGACGCTCGCGCCGCGCTGGGCGGCGTCCGCGGGCGCATCGGTGACGTCGATGATGATCAGGTCCATCGAGACCGAGCCGACGAAGGGGCAGGCCACGCCGGCGACGAGGGCCGAGCCGCCGGTGATCGTGTCGGTCCAGCTGCCGTTGCGCGGATAGCCGTCGGCATAGCCGAGGCAGATCGTGGCCAGCTTGCGCTTGCCCTTGGCGGTCCAGCGGCCGTTATAGCCGACCTGGGTACCATCCTCGACCTCGCGGGTCTGGATGATCGTTGCTTCGAGCCCGATGACGGGCTGCATCGGGTTCGGCCGGCCCGGCGTCGGATTGCCGCCATAGAGCGCGTAGCCCGGCCGGGTGAGCTGGTAGGACGGGCAGTCCTTCAGGAAATGTCCGGACGAGTTGAGCAGCGAGGCCGGCAGCTCCGGGAAGACGGCGGCGATCTCGGCGAAGGCGGCGATCTGGCGGGCATTGGCCGGGTCGGCTTCGTCCTCGGAAGAGGCGAAATGGCTCATCACCAGCCCGATATCGGCCGCGGCGAGGGTGCCCGATTTCTCGCGGGCGAGGTTCAGCCCTTCGCCGGGCCAGAGTCCGAGCCGGTTCATCGCCGTGTCGACATGCAGCGCTGCCGGCCGGACTTTCGCGCCGGTCTGCCGGAACGAGGCCCATTCCAGCAATTCCTCATGCGAGCCGAGCACGGGCGACAATTCATGCTCGGCATAGATCCCGCCGCTTCCGGGCAGCAGGCCGTTCAGGATGTAGACCGTCGCCCCGGGTGCGACCTTGCGGGCGCGGATGCCTTCGGAGAGATGGGCGACGAAGAAATTCCGGCAGCCCGCCCGGCTCAGAGCCGTCACGGCCGGCTCGATGCCGATGCCGTAGGCGTCCGCCTTGACGACGGCGCCCGCCTCCGTGCCGGCGCGCTTGCCGAGAAGCCGCCAGTTCGAGACCAGCGCATCGAGGTCGATGGTCAGCGTCGCGCCATAGGCGCCGGATTCAGGCGATTCGACAGACATCATTCACGGTCCGGGAGGCGAAGGTCGTCGGCGCGGTCGGAGAAGCGCGTCACATCGGCGTCGAACTGGAGGGCGATCGTCCCGGTCGGGCCATGGCGCTGCTTGCCGATGATCAGCTCGGCGACGCCATGCGCCGCCTCCATCTCGATCTGCCATTTGTTGTGTTCTTCGGTGCCGGGGCGCGGCTCCTTGCCCTTGAGGTAGTATTCGTCGCGATAGACGAACATGACCACGTCGGCGTCCTGCTCGATCGAGCCGGATTCGCGCAGGTCCGAGAGCTGCGGGCGCTTGTCGTCGCGGCTCTCGACTTGGCGCGAGAGCTGGGACAGCGCGATGATCGGAACCGAGAGCTCCTTCGCCAGCGCCTTCAGGCTGGTCGTGATCTCGGTCAGCTCCTGCACGCGGTTCTGGCTGTTCTTGGAGGAGCCGGACAGAAGCTGGAGGTAGTCGATGAACAGGACGTCCAGCCCCTTCTGCCGCTTGAGCCGCCGGGCGCGAGCGACGAGCTGCGCGATCGAGATGCCGCCGGTCTGGTCGATATAGAGCGGGATTCGCTCGATCTGCGCGGCGACATCGGTCAGCCGGGCGAAATCGGCCTCGGTGATGCGGCCCTGCCTGATCTTGTAGGAGGAAATGCCGGACTGCTCGGCGACGATACGGGTCGCGAGCTGGTCGGACGACATTTCGAGCGAGAAGAAGGCCACGACGCCGCCATCGACCGTCTTGATCGTCCCGTCCGCCTGCCGCTCGCCGCGCCAGGCCTTGGCGATGTTGAAGGCGATGTTGGTCGCCAGCGAGGTCTTGCCCATGGCCGGGCGGCCGGCGAGCACGATGAGGTCGGAGGGCTGCAGGCCGCCCATGCGCTGGTCGAGATCGCGCAGGCCCGACGAGATGCCCGACAGGCCGCCGGCGCGCTGATAGGCGCTCGCCGCCATGTCGATGGCGAGACGCAGCGCCCCGTCGAATTTCTGGAAGCCGCCCTCGTAGCGGCCCTTTTCGGCGAGTTCGTAGAGCTTGCGCTCGGCTTCCTCGATCTGCTCGCGCGGCGCCATCTCGACGGGGGCGTCATAGGCGACGTTGACGAGGTCTTCGCCGACGCCGATGAGCAGGCGGCGCACGGCGAGTTCGTAGATCGTACGGCCGTAATCCCCGGCGTTGATGACGGTCGTCGCCTCGGCGGCCAGTCGGGCGAGATACTGGCTCGGCGTGATGTCGCCGAGATCGAGGTCGTTGACGAAGGTCTTGAGTGTGATCGGCGTCGCAAGCTTGCCGGAGCGAATCAGGCTGGAGCTCAGCTCGAAGACGCGCTGGTGGATCGGCTCGAAGAAATGGTCCGGCAGCAGGAAGTCGGAGACGCGATAGAAGGCGTCGTTATTGACCAGGATCGCGCCCAGCAGCGCCTGCTCGGCCTCGATGTTGTGAGGCTGGACGCGGTATTCCGCCTCGCGGTTGTCGAGGCGAGCGACGAGGGCTGTAGCGGTGGCCATGGCCGTCCCGATAAATCGATGCTGATTGATACTTCAAGCCGACATTCGGCCGCTGGATACGAAACGC
This sequence comes from Allobosea sp. TAB14, assembly GCF_052113865.1. Taxonomy (NCBI): domain Bacteria; kingdom Pseudomonadati; phylum Pseudomonadota; class Alphaproteobacteria; order Hyphomicrobiales; family Alloboseaceae; genus Allobosea; species Allobosea sp. TAB14. Next base: position 39,408 of record NZ_JBFRDQ010000006.1, read on the forward strand.
GCGGCGGCTGATTCGGAAGACTCTTAGATTACCACCCCGCCATCTCCTGCCAGCAGCGTGATGCGTGATCCACTCCTTTGCACAGGCCACGGAACGAAAAAGGCGCCGTGTTGCCACGGCGCCCTTGACTCGTCGTCCGAGCGGTTCGGCTCAGCGATCGTCGTCGCCGGCCTCGGCCAGCGCCGCGCCGACCTCGAGGCCGAGATCGTCGAGGTCGAACTCCTCGCGGGCGGTGACGTCCTCGCCGGCGGCCTGGCGATGAGCCTCTTCGGCCGAGCGGGCGACGTTGACGGTGACCGTGACGGCGACTTCCGGGTGCAGCACGACCGGGACGGTGTGCAGGCCGAGCGTCTTGATCGGGGTGTTCAGCGTCACCTGGCTGCGGGCGACGTTGAAGCCGTCCTTGGTCAGGGCCTCGGCGATGTCGCGGGTCGAGACCGAGCCGTAGAGCACGCCGGACTCGCCGGACTGGCGCAGGATGGTGACGCTCTGGCCGTTCAGGCGGGCGGCGACGGCATCGGCTTCCGACTTCAGCTCGAGGTTGCGGGTCTCGAGCTCGAGCTTCTGGCTCTCGAAGCGCTTCTTGTTGTCCTCGGTGGCGCGCAGCGCCTTGCCGCGGGCGAGCAGGTAGTTGCGGCCGAAGCCGTCGCGGACGCGCACGACGTCGCCCATCTGGCCGAGCTTGGCGACGCGTTCGAGCAGGATCACTTCCATTTGTCTTCTCCTTACAGGTCTGGTCTGGTTTTCAGGATTGGGTAGGCGGAGGCGGCGACGCTGAACGCTTGCGCAGGCCGAACAGCGTGTCGGCGAGCCCGATGAGCGCGAGCAGCGGCGTTAGCAGGGCCTGCATCACGACGAGCGCGACATAGACCGAGATCAGCATCGGCGCCCGCCAGGGGCGGCCGCGCGAGATGTCGTGGAGCAGGCTCAAGCCGCAGAACATGAAGGCGGCGAGCAGGGCGCCCGTGAGGGCCATCGCCGCGACGCCGACGAAACTGCCGAGCGTGGCGAGGAAGGCAGAGGCGAGCAGGAGCAGCAGCGCGGGGCGCGGCAGCGTCGTGGCCGGAATGAAGGGCCAGGGCCGCGGTAGCCGGCCGGAGACCTTCACCGCGCGGGCGGCGAGCCAGAGATTGGCCGTGATCGTGGTGACGAAGGAAGCGCCGATGCCGAGCGGCACGGCGGGCGCGAGGCTCTGCGCCAGCTCGCCGACCTCGATGCCGGCCGGCAGGGCGATCAGACGGCCGCGTACCATCTCGTTCAGCAGGTTCTCGATCATCCGCGCGATCACCGAACGATAGGTCTCGTAGTCGGTGGTCATCACCAGCGCGCTGCCGACCGTGGCGAGCGCGGCGGTGGCGGCGATCCAGACCATGAGATTGCCGAGCGGGTACCATTCCGTCGTGCCCTGCGCATCGCCGCGTGCAAGCAAGGCGAGATAGCCGATCCACCAGGCCGGCAGGCCGATGATCAGGGCGAAGGCGACGCCGCCCGTCGGCGCCAGCGCCACCGCGACGGCGAGCGCGCCCGCGGCCGTGGCGAACAGCCCGGAGCGGTGGTTCCAGCCCAGCGAGGCGATGAAGATCGGGAGAGGAGCGGCCGAGTACAGCAGTGCAGACAGCGGCGATCCGGTGATCACCACTGAGAAGAGCAGGGCCGCAACGAGGCCCGCGCCGATGCCGACAATCGGAATCATGGTCCGTCCTGCTGTCCCGCTGCTCGCTGGCCGTTCTGGCCCGGCAGGGTGAGAGGCTTCTCGCCTCAACGAACCCGGGGGAGTCTCACCGCCGGGCGACTGGTTGATCTTGAACGTGAAAGCCGGAGGCGCCGGGGCGCCTCCGGAAATTCCGAAATCCGCCTAGCGGATCAACGGATGACGTAGGGCAGCAGGCCGAGGAAGCGGGCGCGCTTGATCGCCTGGGCGAGCTCGCGCTGCTTCTTGGCGGAAACCGCCGTGATGCGGGACGGCACGATCTTGCCGCGCTCGGAGATGTAGCGCGAGAGCAGACGGACGTCCTTGTAGTCGATCTTCGGCGCGCCCTCGCCCGAGAACGGGCAGGACTTGCGGCGGCGGAAGAAGGGGCGGCGGGCGCCGGCAGATGCGGTCGACATGGATCAGGCCCCCACTTCGGCGGTTTCGGTCACTTCGTCGTCACGACGCGGACGGTCACGGCGCGGGCCGCGCTCGAAACGGTCGCCGCCACGCTCGGGACGGTCGTCGCGATCACGCTTCTGGAGCATGGCCGACGGACCTTCCTCCAGCTCTTCGACCTTGATGGTCATGAAGCGCAGGATGTCTTCGTTGATGCGCATCTGGCGCTCCATCTCCAGCACGGCGGCGGAGGGGCCCTCGATGTTCAGCAGCGTGTAGTGCGCCTTGCGGTTCTTCTTGATGCGGTAGCCGAGGGACTTGACGCCCCAGTACTCGACCTTGCGGATGGCGCCGCCATTCGCTTCGATCACGCCCTTGAACTGCTCGACAAGAGCTTCGACCTGCTGCGCGCTGACGTCTTGCCGCGCGAGCAGCACATGCTCGTACAATGCCATCTAGATTTGGCCTTTCTGTTTCACCCTGCTTCGCCCGGCGCGGAGCCCTCCGAGCCCTGGATAAGGCCCGACAGGATTTCATCGAAGGCGGAGACACAGGATGACGACTCCATCGAAGTCTGCGCGGCCTTCAAAAAGGCACGCGCCATCCGTTCAGCCTCCGGCCGAACAAGCAGGAGGCGGTCGTTACAGTGTCCGAGCCGCCATGGCAACCGGAATCTGACGGTAAAACCCGCCCACGGAGCGGAAAAGCTGGGCTCCGTGCTTGACTTGGCGGCGAAACCGTTGTGACAGCCGCGTCATAATACAAAAGTTTTGCAGGACGAGGCGTTCCCGACATGACGACAGCGTTGATCTTTCCCGGCCAGGGCTCCCAGGCCGTCGGCATGGGCAGGAGCCTGGCCGACGCCTTCCCGGTCGCGAAGGCGGTGTTCGACGAGGTCGACGCGGCCCTGTCGCAGAAGCTCTCTACCTTGATGTGGGAAGGCCCCGCCGAGGAGCTGACGCTGACGGCCAACGCCCAGCCGGCGCTGATGGCGGTCAGCCTCGCGGTGGTCCGGGTGCTCGAGGCCGAGGCCGGGCTCGATCTCGGGCGCGATGCCGCCTTCGTCGCCGGGCACTCGCTCGGCGAGTATTCCGCGCTGGCTGCGGCCGGGACCTTCTCGGTCAGCGACGCGGCCCGCCTGCTGCGCATCCGCGGCGATGCCATGCAGAAGGCCGTGCCGGCGGGGCAGGGTGCCATGGCGGCGCTGCTCGGCGCCGAGCTCGACCTCGCCCGCGAGATCGCCGCCGCGGCGGCGCAGGGCGAAGTCTGCGAGGCGGCCAATGATAATGGCGGCGGGCAGGTCGTGCTCTCCGGCGCGAAGGCGGCGATCGATCGCGCCATCGCGCTCGCCACCGAGCGGGGCGTCAAGCGCGCCATGCTGCTGCCGGTTTCCGCGCCCTTCCATTGCGCGCTGATGCAGCCGGCTGCCGAGGCGATGCAGGAGGCTTTGGCGAAGGTTGCGATGCAGGCGCCGGTCGTGCCGGTGATGGCCAATGTCGGCGCCGCGCCGCTGTGCGACGCGGAGGCGATTCGCGCCTCGCTGGTGGCGCAGGTGACGGGAACCGTGCGCTGGCGCGAATGCGTGCAGGCGATGGCGGCGGCTGGCGTGGACGATTTCGTCGAGCTGGGCAGCGGCAAGGTTCTCGCCGGCCTGGTGAAGCGCATCGCCGCCGGGACCGCCACGGCCTCGGTCGGCACGGCCGAGGACATCGCCGCCTATAAGGCTCGCAAGGGCTGATCGGAAAGGTCCGGAGGAAATCCGGACGCTAAGACGGCAGAACGCCGGAAACGGGGAGTGGACATGTTTGATCTGACCGGCCGCAAGGCCCTGGTCACCGGCGCGACCGGTGGCCTCGGCGGAGCCATTGCGAGAACCCTTCACGCCCAGGGCGCGACCATCGCCATCTCCGGCACCCGGGCCGAAGCGCTGGAGGCCCTGGCGGCCGAGCTCGGCGAGCGGGTCGTGATCGCGCCCTGCAACCTCGCGGACAAGGATTCGGTCGAGGCGCTGCTGCCGAGCGCCGAGGAGAAGCTCGGCGGGCTCGACATTCTCGTCAACAATGCCGGCATCACGAAGGACAACCTGTTCCTGCGCCTCAAGGACGAGGATTGGGACGCGGTCATCGCGATCAACCTGACGGCCGCCTTCCGGCTGTCGCGCGCGGCGGTGAAGTCGATGATGCGCAGGCGCTACGGCCGAATCGTCTCGATCGGCTCCGTCGTCGGCACGATGGGCAATCCCGGGCAGGGCAACTACGCCGCCGCCAAGGCCGGTCTCATCGGCATGTCCAAGGCGCTGGCGGCGGAGGTGGCGAGTCGCAACATCACCGTCAATGTGGTCGCCCCGGGCTTCATCGAGTCACCGATGACGCAGGCCCTGAACGAGAAGCAGCGCGAAGGCATTCTCTCGGACGTGCCGATGGGGCGGCTCGGCGCGGGCGCCGATGTGGCGGCGGCGGTCGCCTATCTCGCCAGCACGGAAGCCGGCTACGTGACCGGACAGACGCTTCACGTCAACGGCGGAATGGCCATGATCTGAACGGGTTGTGGCGCATTCTGGAAGCGTTCCAGAAGCCGTTCGACGCTCTCGCCACTGTGGACAGGGTGTGTTAACTAGCGCCGTCGCGCTGCCTTTCCGGCTCCTGGGGACTTGACGAAAACCCGGTTGTTGCGTTTGTGCAGGCTTCAAGCTTTCCGGATCGCGTGCATCATCACGATGGCGCGGCGGGTCGGAATGAAGATCCATATGCGCGTCGCAGCTCTGCGGTGCGTTTTCAGTTTCTAAGGAAGAGACCCATGAGCGATGTCGCCGAGCGCGTGAAGAAGATCGTGGTCGAGCACCTCGGCGTCGAGCCCGAGAAGGTCGTCGATAGCGCCAACTTCATCGAGGATTTGGGTGCGGACAGCCTCGACACCGTCGAGCTGGTCATGGCCTTCGAGGAAGAGTTCGGCGTCGAGATTCCGGACGATGCTGCCGAGACGATCGTGACGGTCGGCGACGCGGTCAAGTTCCTCTCGGCCAAGAGTGCCTGATTAGGCGCCTGATCGGGCGCTGATCGACCCAAGGGTCGTTTCATACAGAAAGTCTCATGGCTCCTCGTAGTGTTTCGATGCGGCGCGTCGTCGTGACCGGGCTCGGCATGGTGACGCCGCTCGGTTGCGGCGTCGAACCGACCTGGACGCGGATCCTTGCCGGCGCCAGCGGCGCCGGCCCCATTACCAGCTTCGACGCCAGCGACCTGCCGGCGCAGATCGCGTGCAACATCCCGCGGGGTGACGGCAGCGACGGGACCTTCAATCCCGACGACTGGATGGAGCCGAAGGAGCAGCGCAAGGTCGACGACTTCATCGTCTTCGGCATGGCTGCCGCCACGCAGGCGCTGGCGGATGCGGGCTGGAAACCGGAAAGCTACGAGGACCAGACCCGCACCGGCGTCGCCATCGGCTCCGGCATCGGCGGCCTCGGCGGCATCTATGAGGCCTCGCTCCTGCTCAAGGAGCGTGGCCCGCGCCGCCTTTCTCCCTTCTTCATTCCCGGCCGCCTCATCAACCTCGCTGCGGGCTATGTCTCGATCGAGCACGGGTTGAAGGGGCCGAACCATTCGGCCGTGACCGCCTGCTCGACCGGCGCGCATGCGATCGGCGACGCCGCGCGCATGATCGCGCTCGGAGATGCCGACGTCATGGTGGCTGGCGGCGCCGAATCGGCCATCAACCGCATCGGCATCGCCGGGTTCTGCGCCTGCCGGGCGCTCTCCACCAGCTTCAACGACACGCCCGAAAAGGCCTCGCGCCCCTACGACAAGGACCGTGACGGCTTCGTCATGGGCGAGGGGGCCGGCGTCGTCGTGCTCGAGGAGCTGGAGCATGCCCTGGCCCGCGGCGCGCGCATCTATGCCGAGGTCATCGGTTACGGCATGTCGGGTGACGCCTACCATATCACCTCGCCGGCCGAGGACGGCGACGGCGCCTATCGCTGCATGAGCATGGCGCTGGACCGCGCCGGCATCGCGGCGTCCGACCTCGATTACGTCAATGCCCACGGCACCTCGACGCCGCTCGGCGACGAGATCGAGCTGCGCGCCGTCGAGCGGCTGCTGGCGAACGCGCCGAAGCGCCCGTCGATGTCCTCGACGAAATCGGCGACCGGCCATCTGCTGGGTGCGGCGGGTGCCATCGAGGCGATCTTCACCGTGCTCGCCATTCGCGACCAGGTCGCGCCGCCGACGATCAATCTCGACAATCCCTCGGTCGAGACCGACATCGACCTGGTGCCGCATGTCGCCCGCAAGCGCGAGATCGAGTACGCTTTGTCGAACTCCTTCGGCTTCGGCGGCACCAACGCCTCGCTGGTGCTGCAGCGCTATCGGGCCGACGGCTGAAGCTCTCGCCGACCGGCTCCATCGCGACCGGGAGGCGCCGTGCTCGGGCTCACCCCGAGCATCTTGCGGCCTAGAGGCGCCCTTTTCGGCCGGAGATTCTCGGGCGCCGCGATGCGCTGCCCGCGGCCTTGCCCCGTCCCGACAGCGCGGTTTCGCCATAATCTTGGGTAGAGTTCGCGGCTGATGCTGCTGAAGGCGTGATTCCGCGTTCACAGCGGCGACGAAACCGGCTCTAATGCGGCCCCGGAGCCGATATGCCCGGTTCTTCATCTGGCCGATGCGGACGAACGCATCGTGCCGAGGTCGTCTATCCCGTGCTGCGAGCGCTGAAACTGTGAACGATACGCCCCGCGTCGCCCCTAAAAGCCCGAGCGAGGCCCTCAAGCCCGTAGCGCCTCCGGCGCCGCCGCCGAAGGTGCGCCACCGGCGACGCAGCCCGTTCCTCTCCATGCTGAGCGGCTTGTTCACGCTCGCCCTCGTCGGCGCCGGCGTGGTCGGGGCCGGCATCGCCATCGTCTCCAACCAGAGCAAGTCGCCGGGTCCGCTGGCAAGCGACCGCGCGCTGATCATCCCGAAGGAGAGTGGGCTCACCGAGATCGCCGAGCTGCTGCAGCGCGAAGGGCTGATCGAGCATCCGCTCACCTTCCGCATCGCCGCCATCATCGGCGGTGACTGGCACAAGCTCCAGGCCGGCGAATACCTGTTCAAGGCGCGCGTCAGCCCGCAGGAGATCCTCGGCATCATTTCGAGCGGCAAGGTGGTCGAGCATTCGGTCACCATTCCCGAGGGGCTGACCAGCGAGCAGATCGTCGAGCGCCTGCGCGAGAACGATCTCCTGACCGGCGACATCACCCAGGTGCCGAAGGAAGGCTCGATCCTGCCCGACACCTATCGTTTCCCGCGCGGCTTTTCGCGGCAGGCCATCCTCGACCGCATGGCGCGCGATCAGCGTGTGATCCTCAGCCGGATCTGGGAGCGTCGCCCCGCCGACCTGCCGATCAAGACACCGCAGGATCTCGTCATACTGGCTTCGATCGTGGAGAAGGAGACCGGCCGCGCCGATGAGCGTCCGCGCGTCGCCGGGGTCTTCATCAACCGCCTGAACCAGAAGATGCGGCTGCAGTCCGACCCGACGATCGTCTACGGCCTCGTCGGCGGCAAGGGCACGCTCGGCCGCCCGATCCAGCGCAACGAGATCACACAGGCGACGCCTTACAACACCTATGTCATCCCCGGCCTGCCGCCGGGGCCGATCGCCAATCCTGGCCGCGCCGCGATGGAGGCGGTGGTCAATCATTCGCGCACGAAGGAGCTCTTCTTCGTCGCCGACGGCACGGGCGGCCATGTCTTCGCCGAGACGCTCGACCAGCATAACCGCAATGTCGGCCGCTGGCGCCAGATCGAAACGACGCGCCAGCAGCAGACCGGCAAGCCCCCGGCGGACAGCGTCGACAAGGTCGAGCCGCCTGCGGGCCCCGACAACCGCACCGAGGCGCCGGCGAGCGCCCAGCCAGTCGCCGCGGGCGACGGCTCGGCTCCTGTCGCCCTGCCGGCCGGCGGCGTGGCGGGCACCCGTGCCCGGGCTTTCGACGCCTCGGAAGGCACTCCGCGGGATCCGCTGCTGAACAAGACCTTCGATCTCAACTCGCCCAAGCAGTTGCCGCAGCTCAAGATGCCCTGAGACATTCCCGGCACGGCTCGCCGTCCCCATCTTCCGCGCCGCTGTGCTTGCGATGGCTGCGTCGCGCCACTACGGTCCCGCCGCATCGCGCCTGGCAGGGTGGCGGCAAGCGGATCGCAAAGCGGGGATTGAATGGGCATCGAGAGCATGACGGGCTTTGCCCGCGCGGCGGGGACAGCCGGCGTTCACGCCTGGGCCTGGGAAATCCGCAGCGTCAACGGCCGGGGACTCGATCTGCGCGTGCGGGTTCCGCCCGGTTTCGAGGTGCTGGCCGAGGCGGCCCGCAAGCGCCTGACGAGCGCCTTCTCGCGCGGCACGCTCCACGTCAATCTCTCCGTGACCAGCGATGCAGGGCCGCCGCGCCCCCGCGTCAACGAGACGGTGCTCGCGGCCCTGCTGGAGGCCATTGAGAAGCTGCCGCCGGCTGCTGGCATCAATCCGCCGACCTTCGACGGGCTGCTCGGCATCCGCGGCGTGGTCGAATACGCCGATGAGGCTCAGGATGCGCTCGGCGCCATCGAGAAGCCGGCACTCGCCGGCCTCGAATCGATTGCCGAGGCGCTGAAGGAGGCCCGTTCCGCCGAGGGACGGGCGCTGGAGGCGATCGTGCTCGGCCAGGTCGAGACGATCTCGCGCCTGACGACGGAAGCCGAGCGGCATCCTGCCCGCAGCCCGGAGGCCATCCGTGCCCGGATTGCCACCCAGGTCGAAGCCCTGCTGGGCGCGGCCAACGGGCTCGATCCGCAACGCCTGCATCAGGAGGCTGCGCTCGTCGCGGTTCGCTCCGATATCCGCGAGGAGATCGACCGCCTCCACGCCCATGTCGGGGCGTTGCGGGAGCTCCTGGCGAAGGGTGGTCCCATCGGCCGCAAGCTCGATTTCCTCTCCCAGGAATTCGGCCGTGAGGCCTCGACGCTCTGCGCCAAGGCGAACGACCCCGGCCTCTCGCGGATCGGCCTCGACTTGCGCACGGTCGTCGACCAGATGCGCGAGCAGGTTCAGAATGTGGAGTGAGAGATGACGGCCGAGAGCCATCGCCCGGCCCGCCGCGGCCTCATGCTGATCCTGTCCTCGCCCTCGGGCGCCGGCAAGACGACGCTCACCCGTAATCTCAAGAGCGAGAACAATCTCGACCTCTCGATCTCCGTGACGACGCGGCCGCGGCGCCCGTCCGAGATCGACGGCGTGCATTACCGCTTCATCGACCGCAACGCCTTCGACGCCATGCGCCAGCATAACGACCTGCTGGAATGGGCCGAGGTCCACGGCAACGGCTACGGCACGCCGCGCAAGGAGGTCGAGGCTTCGCTGGCGGCCGGGCGCGACGTGCTCTTCGACATCGATTGGCAAGGCACGCAGCAGATCGTCAAGAAGGCGCGCGCCGACGTGGTGACGATCTTCATCCTGCCGCCGTCGATGGCGGAGCTGCGCTCGCGCCTCGTGCGCCGGGCCGAGGATGCGCCGGAGGTCATCGCCAAGCGGCTGGCCAATGCCCGCGACGAGATCGCGCGCTGGAGCCAGTACGACTACGTCATCGTCAATGACGATCTCGACGCAGCCTACGAGTCGATCAAGGCGATCCTGACGGCAGAGCGCCTCAAGCGCAGCCGCGCGGTGGGGCTCGGTGCCTTCGTCGATCAGCTTCTGGCCGAAGAGCTGCCCTGAAGCTCTGCGGCGAGCGCGTTCGCGAGTCGCACGAAGCCGGAAACCGGCACTTCCTCCGCCCGCGCCGTCTCGGCGAGGCCGGCCGCCGCGAGGATGGGCGCCGGGTCCGGCAGCACGGCCTTCAGGCTCTGCCGCAGCATCTTGCGGCGCTGGCCGAACGCGGCGAGCGTCACCCGCTCCAGCAGGCGCCGGTCGCAAGGCTCCGGCTCCTCGCGCGGCAGGAGCTGGACCACGGAAGAGGTGATCTTCGGCGGCGGCACGAAGGCATCGCGCGGCACGTCGAACAGGATCTTCGTCCGGCAGCGCCAGTTCGCCAGCACGGCGAGCCGGCCGTAATCCGCCCGCTCTTCCGGCGAGGCGACGATGCGCTCGGCGACCTCGCGCTGGAACATCAGCGTGAGCGAGCTCCACCAGGACGGCCAGGGCTCGAGACTGAGCCAACCCACCAGCAGCGGCGTGCCGATATTATAGGGCAGGTTTGCGACGATGCGGGCGCGTTCGCCCTTCAGATGGGACGAGAGATCGACGGCAAGCGCATCGCCATCGACGACCTCCAGCCGCCCCGGATAGCGCGCCGCGATCTCGGCCAGCGCCGGCAGGCAGCGCCGGTCGCGCTCGATGGCGATGACCCGGCCCGCCCCGTTGGCGAGCAAGGCGCGGGTCAGGCCACCGGGGCCGGGGCCGATCTCGACGATCGTCTCGCCGTCGAGCGGGCCGGCGGAGCGGGCGATCCGGCTCGTCAGGTTGAGATCGAACAGGAAGTTCTGGCCGAGCGCTTTCTGGGCCATCAGCCCGTGGCGCTCCACCACCTCGCGCAGCGGCGGCAGATCGTCGATCTGGCTCATGGCTGGCCCGTCACCTCATGGGCCGCGTCCCGCCGTCCGGCCATGCGCGCGGCAAGCCGCAGAGCGGCGCAGAGGCTGTCAGGCCTCGCAATGCCGCGCCCGGCGATGTCGAAGGCCGTGCCGTGATCGGGAGAGGTCCGGATGAAGGGCAGGCCGAGCGTGACGTTGACGCCCTCGTCGAAGGCGATGGTCTTGATCGGGATCAGCGCCTGGTCGTGATACATCGCCAGCGCCGCGTCGTAGCCCGCCCGCGCCCGCGCATGGAACATCGTATCGGCTGGATAGGGCCCGCGCGCATCGATACCCTCGGCCTGAAGCTGCGCGATGGCCGGCTTCACGATGTCCTCGTCCTCGCGTCCCATCGTCCCGTTCTCGCCGGCATGCGGGTTCAATCCGCTGAGGGCGAGCCGGGGGCTGGCGATACCGAATTGTTGACGCAGACCCGCCGCGACGATCCGGGCTGTGTCGACGATGAGCTTCGTCGTCAGCAGCTCCGGCACCCGTTGCAGCGGCACATGGATCGTGACCGGGATGACGGCGAGCTCCTCGCACCACAGCATCATCACCGGCAGAGGCTCGACCCCGCCCTCGGCCGCGAGATGAGCGAGATATTCCGTATGTCCGGGATGCTTGAAGCCGGCCGCGTAAAGCACTGATTTCGCGATTGGATTGGTTACGACTGCGCCAGCCTGTCCGGCCCGGACCGCCGCCACGGCCCGGTCGATCGAGGTGATCGTAGCCGCAGCCGAAACGGCATCGGGCTTGCCGGGCAGGACGTCGACCGCCTGTGCGAGCGGGATCACCGGCAGCGCCTCTTGGAAAACCGCGGGGGCCTCCTCCCAGGAGCATTCCCGGATCGGGATCGGCCATCCCAGCCGCTCGGCGGTTCGCGCGAGCTGCTCCGCATTCGCGATGCAGGCGAAGGCCGGCAGCGCCCGCTCTGCGCGTTCTTGCCAGGCACGCAGGCTGAGTTCCGGCCCGATGCCGGCGGGGTCGCCCTGGGTCAGCGCTAGCGGCAGGGTCGGCAAGGGACGCTCCGATGTCGCGGAAGCGCGGGCCATAGGGCTGCCCGCGTCGCTTTGCTTGAGCCGGATCCGATCAGGTCGAAACAACCCGATCGGTGCATCCGCCTCTCAGATATCGATGGGATCACGCGTTCTAGTTCGAGCCGCCCACGCCGTCGCCGGTCGAGGTTCCGCCGAGGTTCTGGGAATAGCTGATCTCGCCCAGAGTCCGCAGCTCGAGCCGGAACATGACGGTGCGCGTATCCTTCGTCGCGCCGGCCTGCCGGTCGGCATAGCTTTGCGAGTAGCTGATGTCGAAGACCGTGCATTCGTCGGTGTAGTTGATGCCGAGCGAGGTCGAGGCGGTCTGGAACGGCCCGGTTGTCGGATAGGCCGGGATGGCCGTCGACGCCGCCAGGGCGGCGGCATAGGCGTTCCGCCAGAGCTCGCGGTCGTATTTGTACTTGTCGAGGTCGAACAGTACGCCGGCCCTGACGCGCCAGTTCGGAGTGACGAGCAGGGAGCCGTTCAGCGAAAGGCCTTCGCGGCGGCGAGGGATGCCGAGATCAGGCTGCGGCTCGTAGCGGGCATAGCCGACCGAGGCTGTGACGACGCCGGTCGAATAGGTCGCCGCCGCATCGATGCGCTGCGCCTCGAAGGTCGTCGAGTTCAGGCGCGTGGCACCGGTCAGGAAGAAGCCCTTCATCGGAGAGATCTGCGCCCGGGCGACGATGTCGGAGCTCGCCGTCTGGAGGCCGGAATCGAGGCCGGTATTGAGCAGGTCGCCGGTCGCGTAGGAATTGCGACCGCCGAGCTGGAACGACTGGCCGACCAGGAAGTTGGAATAGGCTTCCTTGCCGAAGCGGCCGGTATAGAGCGCGCCGACATTGGCGCGCGTGCCGCCCTCGACGCGATCGTAGCCGGAGAACTTGCCCTGCCATTCGAACAGGTTGTTGGCGTCGAAGACGAGGCTCTGCGAATCCTCGTTGGCGATCCGCAGGCTGTTCGTCTCGTTCGGGCGGGCGACGATCTGCGCCACCGGCTCGATGATATGCGTGCCCCAGTCGGTCTTGGCGACGAAGGGGTAGCGGTACATCAGGCCGATCGCCGGCATCACCCGGCCGAAGACCTCGTCCGAGCTGTCGGCGATCGTCGAGACGCGCGAATTGATGATGCCGCTGGTATCCGGGTTGATCGCGAAGACGTCGGCCCGCAGCGAGGCATAGGGCGTCCAGATCTGCCCGATCGGATCGATGATGTTGCGCCGCCACGAAACCTGCGCGGTTGCGCGGGACACGTTGCCCGCCAGCCCGCGCACGAGGCAGTTGTTCTTGTCGTAGACCGCGCACCCGTCATAGAGCGAATAGCCCGGTGTGGTGATCAGATAGTTCTTCTGTGCGGGCAGCTGGGTGAAGGCGGCCGTATCGCGGGTCAGGCTGGTGACGTTGACGTTGAACTCCAGCTCGCCGCCCAGGAAGGACGGCTTGTGGATGCGCTTGTCGTAGTCAAGCACCGGCAGCACCACGGGCTGCTGCTTCTGCCAGTCCTGATAGTTGAGCGGCTGGAAATAGTAGCCGCGCAGGTCGAACCAGGCGGTCGGGCTCTGGCCGTTCAGATAGGCCGTCGAGATCGATTCCTGCAGATAGGTGGTGTTGCTGAAGCTCTCGTTCAGGATGCGGTAGTTCTTGTAGAACCAGCGATCCGTCGACATGGCGGCGTTCCAGCCGACGGTCCAGCGCGGGTTGATGTAGAACTTGCCGGTCGTCTCGACCGAGCCGCGGAAGCTGTCGTCGCCGGGACCGAGCGGGCCTGCGACGAAGGCTCCCTTGTCCTGTTGGAAGATGCCGGAGGCGCGGATCGTGTAGGAGCCGTTCAGCAGCCGGTGGCGCCACTCGACCTGTCCCAGCACGCCCTGGCGCGTGAGGAAGGTCGGCGTCAGCGTGAGGTCGTAATTCGGCGCGAGATTGAGGAAATAGGGCAGCCCGACGCCGAAGCCGAGAGCCCCGGTATTGATGAATTTTGGCGCCAGGAAGCCGGTCTTGCGCTTCACCGTCGAATCCGGCCCCGACATGTAGGGGATATAGGCCATCGGGATGCCGGCGAATTCGACGCGGGCATCCTCGTAATAGATGGTCTGCTCGGACTTCTTGTGGATGATGCGCGCCGCACGGACCTGCCAGAGCGGCGGCCGCTCCGGGTTGTCCTTGCAGGGCTCGCAGGCCGTGTAGATGCCCTTGTCGAAGACGAAGGTCTCGCCGTCCGTCCGCTCGGCGCGGGGCGCCGAGAAGCGGGTCTTGTCGGGGTTCACCACCCTGAGCGAATCGATGAAGCCGTCACGGAAATCGTCGGTCAGGTTGAAGCGGTCGCCGGTGATGACGCTACCGTTCGATTCGGTGATGCGCGCATTGCCGATCGCCGTGACGCGCTTGTTCGCCTGGTCGTAGATGACCTTGTCGGCTTCGATCGTGCGGCCCTGATAAAGGATCTGCACGTCGCCAACGGCAGCGACGGTCTTCTTGTCGTTGTCGTAGACGAGTTCACGCGCATCGACGACCATGCGGTCCTGCGGCTTGGCAGGCGCTGCGGCTCCCGCCGCCGGCTTGCCGCCTGCCGAGGGCTTGCCCTGGGCGAAGCCCGGGCCGGCCAGCAGGAAGGCGAGGCTGGAGGCAAGCGCCGTCGCCGCAGCAAATCGTGCCACGCTCGTCACGCCTTGACCCATCCGTGAAACGCAAAATTAACCATAGGCACAGTAAGATTTACCCGTCTTCCTGATGGAGGAGGGCGAGAGCGCCCAGCATCGTCCCCAATGC
>NZ_JBFRDQ010000007.1:0-38028 GCF_052113865.1 Allobosea sp. TAB14
GAAGGAGCCTGCGCAACCAATCCATGCCGCTTGTTCGCACAGCCTGCCCCAAGGTCAACCCCGATCTGGCGAATGGCCTCACCGGCGCGGCAGCCGCGCCTTGTCCTGCGGGGTCGTTTCCGGCGCCTTGAGATAGAGCGGGCGCGGCGGAGCCGTCTCGGGATCGGCGATCAGGCCGAGCCGCGCCACCCAGGCGATATCGGGCGCCCTGGCGCTGTCGACCACGACGGCATCGAGGCCGATCGCCCAGGCTTCGTTCGCCACCGCCAGAGCCGAGGAACCGACCAGGCTGACCGGGCCGGCGCCGATGGCGCGCGCCGCATCGCGATAGCTGACCTGCCGCAGCGAGACCAGCGGCTTGCCTTCCGCGCTCAGCGCCTGAAACCAGACCTGCCCGTGCCTGGCATCGAGCGCGGCGGCGATGACGCGGCCAGGCTCGCGGCCGATCAACGGCGCGGCGCAGGCCGCGACGGTGGTGACGCCCACCGACGGGATGCCGGCTGCGAAGGCGATGGCGCGCGCGGCGCTGACGCCGACCCGCAGGCCGGTATAGCTGCCGGGGCCAACGGTGACGGCGACACGGTCGAGCGAAGAGAAGCCCCCTTCGACCGCGTTCATCACCCGCTCGACCAGCGGCATCAGCGCCTCGGCATGGCCACGATCCATGGCGAGCTGCTCGCTGGCCAGCGGCTGCGCCTCACCGGCGTCGAGCACGCAAGCCGAGCAGGCGCCGAGCGCCGTGTCGATCGCGAGGATGCGCATCAGGGCCTCGATCCGGGGAGGCGATCCCGCGCTTCTTCGTTCACGACCAGGCTTCGCACGACCACGCGTTGCGCTCCGATATCAAACCGCCTCGACCCCGCGCACTTCCGGCAGGAAGTGGTGCAGCAGGTTCTGGATGCCGTGCTTCAGCGTCGCGGTCGATGAGGGGCAGCCCGAGCAGGCGCCCTTCATGACGAGATAGACCGTGCCGTCGCGATAGCCGCGGAAGGTGATGTCGCCGCCATCGCCGGCCACCGCCGGGCGGATGCGCGTCTCAAGCAGGTCCTTGATCGTCTCGACCGTCTGCGCGTCTTCTTCGGCGAAAAACTCGCCCTCCTCGATCACATCGGCGGCCGAGCCCTCCGACAGCACCGGGGCGCCCGACATGAAATGCTCCATGATGGCGCCGAGAATCGCGGGCTTCAGATGCGGCCACTCGCCGTCCGACTTGGTGACGGTGATGAAATCGGAGCCGAGGAATACGCCCGACACGCCGGACACGCCGAACAGGCGCTGCGCCAGCGGCGAGCGCTCGGCCTCGGCCGGTTCGCGCATATCGAGCGTGCCGGCGCCCATGACGATGCGGCCGGGCAGGAATTTAAGGGTCGCCGGATTCGGCGTCGCTTCGGTCTGGATGAACATGGATACCTCCGGTACCGGCGATTCAAGGTCGCCGTTCCTGGCTCCGATATAGGCCGATGGATGGAATCATTCCAGCCGGGTCGGTCAATGCCGACGTCGGTTCACGCCAACGCGTCGATCTCCTCGTCCTCCAGATGGCCGGGGACGATGGCGACGGGGATCGGGAAGCTCGCGGAGGACTTGCCGGCGAGCGCGCTGACGAGCGGTCCGGGGCCCTCGCGGCCGGTGCCGGCAGCCAGCACGAGAAGGGAAATGTCCTCATCCTCCTCGATCAGCTTGACGAGCTCATCGGCCTTGTCGCCGGTGCGCACGACCTTCTCGGGCTCCAGGCCGGCGAGCGAGCGCACGGCGGCTGCAGCCGTATCGAGACGCTTCTCGGCCTCGGCCTCGGCCTCCGCCTGCATCGCCTCGCCGACACCGAGCCAGGTCTCATGCTCGGGCGGCGTGGCGACGCCGAGCAGGACGATGGACGCGCCGACGCGGGCGCAGCGGCGCGCAGCGAAACGCAGCGCCTTGGCGCATTCCTCGGTGTCGTCGACCACGGCGAGGAATTTCGGGCGATGGCCCGTCTCGTAGGACCGGCGTCTCTTGACCATGGATATCCCTGTCGCCGCCTCAGGAGGCGGCATGGTGGCCCGCGCCGGCAGCCCGGCGCAAGCCCCTCGCCCGGAACCGGGCTTTCCAGACGGCGCTCAGCTCCGGACGAAGCCGATGATGTCCTTGACCTCGCGCAGGATCGGCGCCGCGATGGCGTCGGCCCGCTTCGCGCCCTCGCCGAGGATGGCGTCGATATGCCTGGGATCCGCGAGCAGGCGGCGCATCTCGCCGGCGATCGGGCTGAGCTTCTCGACCGCGAGGTCGACCAGCGCCGCCTTGAAGCCGGAGAACTGGCTGCCGCCGAACTCTCTCAGCACCTCGCCCTTCGCCACGCCCGAGAGGCCGGCATAGATGCCGACGAGGTTCTCGGCTTCCGCGCGACCCTCCAGCCCCTTCTCCTCGGAGGGAAGCGGCTCGGGGTCAGTCTTGGCCTTGCGGATCTTCTGGGCGATGGCGTCGGCATCATCCGTCAGGTTGATGCGCGAATAGTCGGAAGCGTCCGATTTCGACATCTTCTTGGTGCCGTCGCGCAGGCTCATCACCCGCTGGGCGGGGCCCATGATCATTGGCTCGGGCAGCGGGAAGAAGCCGAGATCGCCGGTAGCGAGGCCGAGTTCCGCGATCTGCGGGGCGAAGTCGTTGTTGAACTTCTGGGCAATGTCGCGGGTGAGCTCCAGATGCTGCTTCTGGTCCTCGCCGACGGGCACATGCGTCGCCTTGTAGAGCAGGATGTCGGCCGCCATCAGGCTCGGATAAGCGTAGAGGCCCAGCGAGGCGTTCTCGCGGTCCTTGCCCGCCTTCTCCTTGAACTGGGTCATGCGGTTCATCCAGCCCAGCCGCGCGATGCAGTTGCAGATCCAGGCGAGCTCGGCATGGCCCGAGACCTGGCTCTGGTTGAAGATGACGCTCTTCTGCGGATCGACGCYGGCTGCGATATAGGCGGCCGTGACCTCGCGGATGGCGCGCTTCAGGTCGGCGGGGTCCTGCCACATCGTGATCGCGTGCATGTCGACGACGCAATAGATGCACTCATGCGTCTCCTGCATCGCCACCCAGTTGGTTAGCGCGCCGAGATAATTGCCGAGATGCAGCGTCGAGGTCGGCTGCATGCCTGAGAATACGCGCTGGTGAAAACCCGACATGGGGCACTCCGTCGTCACGATGGAGGGAGGAAGCGGCGCTTCTGGCTCAAGCCCGCCGCTTGCGCAAGGGGAGAGCGCCGAAGGCACCCAGCAGCCCGCCGACCGCGCCATAGACGACGACCCCGCCGAGGCAGAGCAGCACCAGCGCCCCGGCGCGGTACAGGACGGGCTGATCGAGGGCGAGCGGCGCCGCCAGGGCCTTCAGCAGCAACGGCAGGGCTCCCAGCATGATCGCGCTCGCGGCGAGGCTGGCGGCGATGGGCCGCAGATTGCTCGCGCTCGGCCGCCAGATGCCGTCCCGGATCAGCGTGGCGCCTAGYATCACGGCCTGCACGGCGAAGGCGAGCGTCGCGGCGAAAGCCGCCATCCGGGCCGCGTTGTCGCCATCGGCCAGCCCGAGGCCGACGAGCGCCGCCACCAGCACCGCAAGGCAGCCCGACAGCAGCGGCAGACGCGGCCGACGACGGGCGAAATAGACCTGGCCGAAGACCTTCGCCGCGATGGCGAAGGGCAGGCCGTAGCCGAAGGCAGCGAGCGCGCCGGCCGTCCGCGCGCGGTCAGCAGCCTCGAAGCGGCCATGCTCGAACAGCACCGAGACGATCGGATCGGCCAGCGCGACCAGCGCGGCACCGGCCGGCAGCGCCAGCGCCAGGCCCAGCGCCAGGGACTGTCCCAGCATCGCATCCGGCCCGTCCCGCCCGGCGGCATCGGCCATATCGGAGAGGACGACCGTCCCCATCGCCACGCCGACGAAGCCCAGCGGCAGCTGGAAGACGCGATCGGCATAGTAGAGCGCTGCGACGGCGCCGGGCGCGATCGAGGCGATCTGCGTCGCGACCAGCAATACGAGCTGCGCCGCCGAGGCCGCGAGCAGGGTCGCGCCGCCGGTGCGCAGGAGGCGCGTCATATCCGAGGACCAGCGCAGCGCCGGGCGCGGCAGGCCAAGCCCGCGCGACGCGAGCAGGATCATGGCCAGATGCGCCAGACCGGTGAGGCTGACGCCGATGGCGAGCCACTGCGCCGCGCGCTCCGGCGCCGTGCCGTAGACATGCAGCACCAGCAGCAACCCAAGCAGAATCGCGTTCATAAGCGCCGGCGCCAGTGCCGCGACGGTGAAACGCTTTTCGGCGTTGAGCAGCGCCGCCAGCAGCGCCGCCAACGTGGTCAGCAGCAGAAAGGGCAGCATCAGCCGGGTGTAATAGGCGGCAAAGGCCAGCGTCGCCGGCTCCTCGGCGAAGCCGCCGGCGAGACCGAGCACCAGCCAGGGCGCGAAGAGTTCTCCCACCGCGACCAGAACCAGGAGCAGAAAGGCGAGATTGCCGGTGGCCTCCGACGCGAAGCGGCGCGCCTCCTGCCGGCCGCGCTCGCGCGCGATGCCGAGATAAAGCGGCACGAAGGGCGCGTT
Source organism: Allobosea sp. TAB14 (assembly GCF_052113865.1). Lineage (NCBI taxonomy): Bacteria > Pseudomonadati > Pseudomonadota > Alphaproteobacteria > Hyphomicrobiales > Alloboseaceae > Allobosea > Allobosea sp. TAB14. The sequence goes on from NZ_JBFRDQ010000007.1 coordinate 4,549, forward strand.
GAGCCCGCCTTCGCCGAGCACGCGGCGGACCAGATTGGGCAGGCGCAGCGCCGCCAGATAGGCATCCGCCACCGGTCCGCCGCCGAGCAAGCGTGCGATCAATACGTCGCGGGCGAAGCCGAGCAGGCGTGAAGCGACGGTCGCCACGCCGACGACGGCGGAATCGCGGGCGAGGCGGGAGGGCGGTTTCGACGCCGGCACCCCCGGATCCGCCATCAGAGAATGAACCGGCTCAGATCGGCATTCTTCGCGAGATCCCCAATGCGCGCCTCGACATAGGCCGCGTCGATCGTCACCGCCTCGCCCGAGCGGTCCGGGGCGGTGAAGGAGATCTCGTCGAGGATGCGCTCGATCACGGTCTGGAGCCGGCGGGCGCCGATGTTCTCGACCGTGGAATTCACATCGACGGCGATGCGGGCGATGGCGTCGATCGCATCCGGCGTGAACTCGATCGCGACCTCCTCGGTCGCCATTAGCGCCACCGACTGCTTGATCAGGCTCGCCTCGGTCTCGGTCAGGATGCGCTTGAAATCCTCGACGTCGAGCGGGTTGAGCTCGACGCGGATCGGCAGGCGCCCCTGCAGCTCCGGCAGCAGATCGGAGGGGCGCGAGACATGGAAGGCGCCGGAGGCGATGAAGAGGATGTGGTCGCTCTTCACCGCGCCGTGCTTGGTCGCGACGGTCGTGCCCTCGATCAGCGGCAGCAGGTCRCGCTGCACGCCYTCGCGSGARACGTCGGCGCCACCCTTGCCCTCGCGGGCGCAGATCTTGTCGATCTCGTCGAGGAAGACGATGCCGTKGTTCTCGACTTCGCGGATCGCGGCCTGGACGATGGCCTCCTGGTCGATCAGCTTGTCGCTCTCCTCGGCCAGCAGCGGGCCATAGGCGTCCTTGACCAGCATGCGCCGGGGCTTGCCCTTCTGGCCGAAAGCCTTGCCGAACATGTCGGAGAGATTGATCGCGCCGATCGAGGCGCCGGGCATGCCCGGCAATTCGAACATCGGCGTGGCGGAACCGGCGCCCGCCGCGACCTCGACCTCGATCTCCTTGTCGTCGAGCTCGTTGTCGCGCAGCTTGCGGCGGAAGGAATCGCGCGTCGCCTGGCTGGAGGTCGCCCCGACGAGCGCGTCGAGCACGCGCTCCTCTGCCGCGACATGGGCCTTGGCCTGGACATCCTTGCGCCGGCTCTCGCGCACCAGCGCGATCGCGATCTCGAGCAGGTCGCGCACGATCGATTCGACATCGCGGCCGACATAGCCGACCTCGGTGAACTTGGTCGCCTCGACCTTGAGGAAGGGCGCGTTGGCGAGCTTGGCGAGGCGGCGGGCGATCTCGGTCTTGCCGCAGCCGGTCGGCCCGATCATCAGGATGTTCTTCGGCGAGACCTCCTCGCGCAGCGGCCCTTCGAGCTGCTGGCGGCGCCAGCGGTTGCGCAGCGCAATCGCGACGGCGCGCTTGGCATCCTTCTGGCCGACGATGAAGCGGTCGAGCTCCGAGACGATCTCACGGGGGGAAAAGCTGGTCATTGCGGTGTTGTATCCGGATGAATTGACCCGAGATGCGCGTTATCGGCGCATATCAGACGGCTTCGAGCGTCTCGATGACGAGGGAATGGTTGGTGTAGACGCAGATGTCGCCGGCGATCTTCATCGCCTTGCGCACGATCGTCTCGGCATCGGGCTCGATATCGATCAGGGCGCGCGCGGCCGAAAGCGCATAATTGCCGCCGGAGCCGATCGCCATCACCGCGCCGTGCTCGCTCGCCTCGGGCTCGAGCACGTCGCCCGTGCCGGAGATCAGCAGCGAGACCTCCTTGTCGGCGACGAGCAGCATCGCCTCGAGCCGGCGAAGATAGCGGTCGGTGCGCCAATCCTTGGCGAGCTCGACGCAGGCGCGCAGCAATTGCGTCGGATATTGCTCGAGCTTGCTCTCCAGCCGCTCGAACAGGGTGAAGGCGTCGGCGGTGGCGCCGGCGAAGCCGGCGATCACCTGGCCCTTGGCGAGGCGGCGAACTTTCTTCGCATTGCCCTTCATGATGGTCTGGCCGAGCGAGACCTGGCCATCGCCGCCGATGACGACGCGGCCGCCCTTGCGCACCATCAGGATGGTGGTGGCGTGCATGACGGGAGCATTGCTGGATTCGGACATGAGGAACTGTGACCGGACATGGGACTGCGGAAGACGCAACATGTTCAGGCAGAGCCACACTATCAAGAGGGGGCGCTTTTCGGCAGGGCGCAGAGCCCGTGCGCCAACGAGGTCAGGCGGCGAGCGTCGAGACTGAAGGGTCCGCGATTCCCCGAAGGTCGCGGCCTGTCGAATAGTTCAAGTGTAAACCTGCCGATCTCTGTACGAATTTCCTATTCCCAGCAGGATGACTCTTCGGCATTCAGGGATAATCGCGTCAGTATTCTAGGTCAGCAGTGCATCTATCTCTTAATCAGTTTTTTATCGTTGGCGACGGATGGTCGGCTTGTTGAAGCGGTTTCCTCGTTCGGGAAGCTGCCCCGGGGCCATCATCATGAAATCAATCCGCCTGAAAATTCTCGCCATGCTCGCTATCGTTGTGGGCGGGGCCATTATTTCCGCGATCATCAGTCTCTACGGTCTGCACAAGGCGGATGACCTCAATACGCGTGCCGAAATCCAGGGCAATGTCGCGCTGCTGACGCAGCGGATCAACGGCGTCGTCACCGCCGTGGTGATGGAGTCGCGCGGCATCTACATGTCGAAGACCCCGCAGGAGGCCGATACCTACGCCAAGGGGATCGACGACCGCATCCCGACGCTGCGCAAATTCGTCGCCGATCTGGAGAAGGTCGCGCCGGCCGAAGAGCGGGGCACGGTCGCGCAGATCGCCAAATCCGTCGAGGAGTTCATCGCCTTCCGCACCGAAACCGCCCGGCTCGGACGCCAGGTTTCGGCGGAGGCCGCCAATGCCCAGGGCAACAACGAAGCCAATCGCGCCAATCGCAAGGCCTTGAACGATCTGCTGATCAGCTTCAGCCAGCGCGTCGAACAGGCCGGCATCGTCGTCGGCGACGAGGCGACGGCCTTCACCCGCCAGATCCAATGGCTCTTGCCGCTGATGCTGCTGGCGACGCTAGTGGTCTCCATCGGCTTCGCGCTGGTCTTCGCCCAGCGCTCGATCACTCGCCCGATCCTCGACCTCAGCAAGGTCATGGAGACGCTCACCGCCGGCGATACCAGCGTCGACGTCCCTCACACGGGCCGTCCCGACGAGATCGGCGCCATGGCCCGCGCGGTGTCCGTGCTGCGCCAGAGCACCGAGCAGGTCGCGCTGCTGCAGGAGCAGGAGCGCGCCGCGGCGGCGGCGCGGCTGGCGCGGGCGCAGTCGATGGAGGCTGTGGTGTCGGATGTCGGCGAGGTGGTCGCGGCCGCCGCAGCCGGCGATTTCTCCGCCCGCCTCCAGATCGACGATGCCGACGAGCAGATGCAGCGGCTGGTCGCCGGCATCAACGAGATCAACAGCGTGGTCGACGGWGCGACGACGGAGTTCGCTGGGGTTCTGCAGGCGGTGGCCGGCGGCGACCTGACGCGGCAGGTCGAGGGCGGCTATCGCGGCCGCTTCGCCGATCTSMAGGGCGCGATCAACGAGACGGTCGAGCGCCTCTCGGCCACGGTCGCGACGATCCAGACGACCTCGGCCGATGTCGGGCTYGCCGCCCGCGAGATCAAYATGGGCGCCGACGATCTCTCSAAGCGCACCGAGGAGCAGGCCTCCTCGCTSGARGAGACCGCCGCSACSACCGAGGAGCTCGCCGCKTCCGTCAAGGCCTCGGCCCAGGCCTCGAARGATGCCGCCCGCATCGCCGACGAGGCCATGCAGGCSGCCCAGTCSGGCGGCGCCATCGCCGGCCAGGCGGTCGAGGCCATGGCCCGCATCGAGAGCGCCTCGCAGAAGATCTCCGACATCATCCGCGTCATCGACGACATCGCCTTCCAGACCAATCTGCTGGCGCTCAACGCCGCGGTCGAGGCGGCSCGTGCCGGCGAGGCCGGCAAGGGTTTTGCCGTCGTCGCCTCSGARGTGCGCACGCTCGCCCAGCGCTCGGGCGAGGCGGCCAAGGACATCTCCGGGCTGATCTCCTCCTCCAATGACGAGGTCGGCGCCGGGGTGAAGCTGGTGCGCCAGGCCGGCGACCAGCTGGCGCGCATCCTCGAAGCCTCGCGCAAGGTCGCCGCCACCATCGCCGACATCTCGGCSGCSTCSGGCGAGCAGGCCAACGGCATCGACGAGATGAGCCAGGCGGTGGCGCATCTCGACGAGATGACGCAGGCGAATGCGGCGCTGGCCGAGCAGAGCGCGGCCTCGGCCGGCTCGCTGTCGGGCCGSATCGGCCAGCTCAACGACCTCGTCGCGACCTTCCGCACCGGCCGCGAGGCGGCCGGGCARTCCGGCTATCCGCAAGCCCATGCGGCGGCGCCCGCCCGCCCGGCGAAGGCGGCCCCTGCCGTCCCGGCCAGGCCCACTCCGGCTGCCGCCRCCACCGCGCCCGAGCCGGCGCGGCTGCGCCAGCTCGCCGAGGCCGCCTTCGTCCAGTCCCGGACCGCYCCMGCCCCCCGCAAGGTCGCCAATGGACGCGCCATCGACACCGGATGGGAAGAGTTCTGAGGGAGCCCGGCCTTCGCCCCGTCACAAGCACGAACGGCGCCGAAAGGCGCCGTTTTCTTTAGGCGTCAATGGCCTGCCCGACCGAGACCTGGCGCGGACGAAAATGCTCCAGACGGTGGCTCAGGAGGCTTTTCGGTCCAGCACCGCCGACAATTCCGGCTTCACGTTGAGCGTCTGGAAGACGACGCAGTAGCGCTCGGTGAGCTTCAGCAGCGTGTCGAGCTTCTCCTGCGGCGCGTCGGTCTCGACGTCGAAGGAGAGGCGGATCGCCTTGAAACCGACGGGCGCATCCTTGACGACGCCGAGCGTGCCGCGGAAGTCGAGATCGCCCTCGGCCCGCACCACGCCCTTCTTCAACTCGATTTCGAGCGCCGTCGCGACGGCCTTCAACGTCACGCCGGCGCAGGCGACCAGCGCCTCGAGCAGCATGTCGCCGGAGCAGAGCTCGGCACCCGAGCCGCCGGTCGCGGGATGCAGGCCGGCCAGCGCGATGGCGCGGCCGGTCTCGACCTTGCAGGCGATGTGCTGGTCGTCGAGCTCGCCATGGGCCTTGAGCGTGACGATCGCCGCCTCGGGGTTGCTCCGGTATTCGTCCTTGAGGGGAGCCTGCAAGGCGCGCAGCGCGGTGACGTCCATGGAACCGACCCTCTCGTTCAGACTGTGAAATCGCGTCATGCGGCTGATAGGACGAAGCCGCGGCCAATGCCAGAGATGGCAGCGCGCCGCGGCCGAGCTACCACCACATGCCGGCCGTCTCGGCCGCCTTCTCCTGATGCGGCGCCTCGTGGCGCAGCGAGTGGTCGAGCGCGCGCAACGCCTCCCGCTTCGTCGCCTCGAAGGCCGGAGAAAGCCGATCACGCGGCCGGGCGAACAGGTTGTCGAGCTCGTCGAAGAGCCGTCCGGGATGCGGCTGCATCACCACGATGCGGTCGGCGAGCGTCACCGCCTCCTCGACATCATGCGTGACCATCAGGACGGTCGGCCGGCTCTCCTGCCAGAGTGCCAGCAGATGCCCGTGCAGGCTTGCCCGCGTCGTCGCGTCGAGGGCCGAGAAGGGCTCGTCCATCAGCAGCAGCTTCGGCCGGGTGACGAGGGCGCGGGCGATGGCGACGCGCTGCTGCTGGCCGCCGGAGAGCTCGCGCGGCCAACGCTTCTCATGGCCGGCGAGGCCGACGCGGACCAGCGCATTGGTCACCAGCCCTTCCCGCTCGAAGGCGGAGAGATGCGACAGCCCGAAGCCGACATTCTCCGCGACGCTGAGCCAGGGAAAGAGCCGCGGCTCCTGGAAGATGACGCCGACATCGGCGCGCGGCTCGGCGACGGTCTCGCCATTGAGCCGGATCGCTCCGGCGCTCGGCGTGTCGAGCCCTGCGACGAGCCTGAGCAAGGTCGTCTTGCCGCAGCCCGAGCCGCCGAGCAAAGCGACGATCTCGCCGCGCCCGACTTCGAGGTCGATCGCCGAGAGGGCATGGGTGCCGTCGGCATAGGTTTTGGACAGCCGGTCGAAACTCAGCACGGGGTTAAGCCTTCAGAGCTTGTCGCGCGCCGTATCCTGCCAGGCGAGGAAGGGCCGCGTGATGGCGACGAGGAGGCCGTCAGCCAGCTTGCCGAGCACGGCGAAGCTGATGATGGCCGCGATGATGGTGTCGGGGCGACCAAGCTGCYGGCCGTCCACGAGCAGATAGCCCAGCCCCTCGCTCGCCCCCATGATCTCGGCCGCGACCACGAACATGAAGCCGAGGCCGAGGCCGGAGCGCAGCGCAGTGATCCAGTCCGGCAGGATCRCCGGCAGCAGGACGCGCCTGACCATGGCGAGGCGCGAGAGCCGAAAGACCCGGCCGACCTCGACGATCTTGCGGTCGATGCCCTGGATCGCGGCGGCGACGCCGAGATAGACCGGGAAGAAGACGCCGACGGCGATGAGCGCGACCTTCGAGGCCTCGAAGATGCCGAGCCAGAGGATGAAGAGCGGCACCCAGGCGATGGAGGGGATGGCCCGCAGCGCCTGCAAGGTTGGATCGAGCAGGCCCCGCGCAACCGGCAGGGCGCCGGTCAGCGCGCCCAGGACCGTGCCCGCCAGCGCCCCGAGCCCGAAACCCGCCGCAACGCGCGAGAGTGTTGCCGTCGCATGGGTCAGGAGCTCGCCGGAGGCGGCCAGATCCCGGAGCGTGCGGCCGATGACGCTGGGTGGAGGCATCAGCCGCCCATTGGCGATGCCGGCCGCCACCAACCCTTCCCAGAGCAGGGCCAGCAGCACCGGCAGCACGAAGCCGAGAAGGGCGAGGCTGGAACGGCGCGGCTTCGGGCCGCCCTGCCGCTCCTGCCGGACCGTCCCAGCCGCTTCGGCCTCCGCCGCGCTCATCGGGCCGGGCCGCGCCTCAATTGGTCGCGAGGAAGCCGCGATCGATCAAGGAGTCGACCGCCGCCTTCACATCGGTCGCGGCCGGCAGGACGCCGGCGTCCTTCAATGCGATGCCGGCGGCGGTGATGCTGTCGATCTGCGCCTGCCCGATGGCGGAATGCGTCAGCTCGGTGCGGGTGAGCTGGCGCTCGATCACCGGCTCGGAGAGCTTGGTGTAATCGACCAGGATCTTCTTGAGCTCGGCGGGGTTGGCAAGCGCGTAGCGGCGCGCCTCCTCATAGGCGGCGATGACCTTGCGCACGAGCGCCGGGTTCTCCGCAGCGAAGGCCTCGCGGGTATTGAGGATGCCCCAGGTGTTGTCCTCGGGCTTGCGGTAGAACAGCTTGGCGCCGCTCTCCACCTCAGCTGCGGCCATCAGCGGGTCGAGCCCGGCCCAGGCATCGACATCGCCGCGCTCCAGCGCGAGGCGGCCATCGGCGTGCTGGAGCAGGACGAGCTTGACGTCCTTCTCGGTCAGCTTGGCATCGGCCAGCGCCCGGACAAGGAAGATGTGAGGATCGGTGCCACGCGTGACCGCGACGCGCTTGCCCTTGAGGTCGGCGACCTTGGTGATCTCGCTCTTGGCGCCGGTGACGAGCGCCGTCCATTCCGGCCGCGAATAGACATAGATCGACTTGATCGGGTTTCCGTTGATCTTGCCGATCAGCGCGGCGGCGCCGGCGGTCGAGCCGAAATCGATCGAGCCGGCATTGAGGAATTCGAGCGCCTTGTTGGAACCGGCCGAGAAGACCCAGCGGACCTTGATGCCCTCGGCCTCCAGCGCCTTTTCCAGCGTCCCGCGCTCCTTGAGCACGAGGCTCACGGGATTATAGGTCGCGTAATCCAGGCGGATCTCCTTGGGCTGGGCCAAGGCGGGAGTGGCGAGCGCGGCGACCGCCAGGGCGGCGAGCGCAAGACGGCGGGTGATGCTGGTCATCGGATGATCCCTCTTTTGTCGACGATGCGAGGGATCGGGCGCTCATCGCCCCTCCCAACGCTTTAGCTGCACTTGTTTCGCGCCCGCAAGCTGATGGCTCAAATCGGCGCGTATCCTTTTCTTAGGTCCAATCGTTCTGTATGTCAAACAACACAAACCTGTATGGTCTTCCACAAAATTCACGGAAATCCACGTATATTTTAAGCGTTCCTGCGCAGCGCGCCGTCATGATAGGAACAGGCTTCACAGCGAGACCCTGCTGCCGTGTCAGCCGCCCACGACAAGCCCGCCCTTCCGCTTCCCGAGATGCTGCAGGATCCCGAGGCCGGCGTCACCCGCCTGCTGGCTTCGGCACGTCGGCGCGACAAGGCCGAAAAGCGCCAGCTCCTCGTCGGCGCGCTGCGCCAGCTCCTCGACGACGGCCACGCCTCGGCCCGCGCCATTCTCGAAGGGCCGCGCAGCGGGCTCGCCTGCGCGCACCGGCTGTCCGCGGTGATGGATGCGGTCGTCATCGCGCTGCACAAGGCTGCGACAGGCTATTTCTACCCGGCCGACAACCCCTCGCAATCCGAGCGCATCGCGGTCGCCGCCGTCGGCGGCTATGGCCGCGGCACGCTGGCGCCGGGMTCGGATGTCGACCTGCTCTTCCTGTTCCCGCACAAGCAGACCGCCTGGGGCGAGAGCGTGGTCGAGTCCATGCTCTACCCGCTCTGGGACCTGAAGCTGAAGACCGGCCATTCGGTCCGCTCGGTCGACGACTGCATCCGCGAAGCGCGTGCCGACATGACCATCCGCACGGCGCTGCTGGAAGCGCGCTTCCTCAGCGGCGACAGGGCGCTGTTCGACGAGATGGTCCGGCGCTTCGACGCCGAGGTGGTCGAGGGCACGGCCGCGGCCTTCACCGAGGCGAAGCTCGCCGAGCGCGAGACGCGGGTGCAGCGCGCCGGCACCTCGCGCTATCTSGTCGAGCCCAACGTCAAGGAYGGCAAGGGCGGCYTGCGCGACCTCAACACRCTGTTCTGGATCGCSAAATACGCCTACCGCGTGAAGGATGTGCGCGAGCTCGTCGCGGCTGGCCTGTTCGACACGCAGGAAYTGCWGATGTTCSAGCGCTCGGAGGAGTTCCTCTGGCGSGTGCGCTGCTGGMTGCAYTTCATCACMGGMCGGGCRGAGGAGCGSCTYTCCTTCGACCTGCAGCGGCAGGTRGCGRCGGCSATCGGCTATGCCGGCCGCAGCGGCCAGGCACCGGTCGAGCGCTTCATGAAGGCCTATTTCCTCGTCGCCAAGGATGTCGGCGACCTCACCGCCATCGTCTGCGCGGCGCTGGAGGCGCGCCAGCAGAAGCCGCGCGCGACGCTCTCGCGCCTGCTCGGCTCCTTCACCAAGCGCAAGCGCGTGCGCGCCCTCGGCCACACCGATTTCACCCTGAAGGGCCAGCGCCTCGCCGTCATCGACGACAGCGCCTTCGAGCGCGACCCGGTCAATCTGCTCCGGCTCTACCAGATCGCCAGCCGCGAGGACCTCGCCATCCATCCCGATACGAGCCGGCTGGTGACACAGTCGCTCAGGCTGATCACCTCCGGGCTGCGCCACGACCCCGAGGCCAACCGCATCTTCCTGGAAATCCTCACCGCGCGGCGCTCGCCGGAGGTGGTGCTGCGGCGCATGAACGAGTCCGGGCTGCTCGGCCGCTTCGTCCCGGATTTCGGCCGGGTGGTGGCGATGATGCAGTTCAACATGTACCACCACTACACGGTGGACGAGCACCTGATCCGCGCCATCGGCGTGCTGGCCGAGATCGATTCCGGCACGCTCGAGGCCGAGCACCCGCTCGCGAACGAGATCATGCCGACGGTCGCCAACCGGCGAGCGCTCTATGTCGCCCTGTTCCTGCACGACATCGCCAAGGGCCGACCGGRGGACCATTCGCTCGCCGGCGCGCGCATCGCCCGCAAGCTCGGCCCGCGCCTCGGGCTGACGCCGGGCCAGACCGAGACCGTCGCCTGGCTGGTCGAGCACCATCTCGACATGTCGACGGTGGCGCAGAGCCGCGACCTCGGCGATCCGAAGACGATCGAGAGCTTCGCGGCCACGGTGCAGACGCTGGAACGGCTGAAGCTCCTGCTCATCCTCACCGTCGCCGACATCAAGGCGGTCGGTCCCGGCGTCTGGAACGGCTGGAAGGGCCAGCTCCTGCGCACGCTTTATTACGAGACCGAGCTCGTCCTGACCGGCGGCCATTCGGCGGTCGAGCGCAAGGCCCGCGTCGGCCGCAAGCAGGACGAGTTGCGCCAGCGGCTCTCCGACTGGAGCGAGGAGGAGCGCGAGGCCTATATCGCGCGCCACTACCCGCCCTACTGGATCAAGGTCGATCTCGCCGATCAGGAGAAGCACGCACGCTTCCTGAGCGAGGCGGAGAAGGCCGGCCGCACCACCGCGACCGTGGTCGAGACCGACCAGTTCCGCGGCGTGACCGAGCTCACCGTGCTCGCGCCCGACCATCCGCGCCTGCTGGCCATCGTCACCGGCGCCTGCGCTGCGGCCGGCGGCAACATCGTCGACGCGCAGATCTTCACCACCACGGACGGGCTCGCGCTCGACACCATCTCCGTCTCGCGCGCTTTCGACCGCGACGACGACGAGTTGCGCCGGGCCGGGCGGATCGCGGCGGCGATCGAACGAGCCTTGAAGGGCGAGATCAAGATCGCCGATCTCGTCGCGCAGCGCCGCGCGCCGCCGCCGCGGGGCCAGACCTTCCAGCTCGCGCCGGAGATCGTCATCGACAACGTGCTATCCAGCCGCCACACGGTGCTGGAGGTCTCCGGGCTCGACCGGCCGGGCCTGCTCTACGACCTCACCACCGCGATCGGGAAACTCAACCTCAACATCGCCTCCGCCCATATCGCGACCTTCGGCGAGAAGGCGGTCGACGTTTTCTACGTCACCGACCTGACCAATGCGAAGATCGTCTCGACCGCGCGCCAGCTCGCGATCCGCAAGAGCTTGCTGGAGGTGTTCGAGTTCGAGGGGGGCAAGGCGGCGTCAGCCAGGACGAAAGTCCCGGCGCGCGCTTGATTTGGGCCGCCATAAGCCCGATATCGGCCTCGAACGCGGCCGCGTTTCCGGGGAAACCCGCCAGGCCCGGCGACGGGCGGCACGGCCAGCCAGATTGATGGATGGGAATTGGAACAGGCAATGACGCGCAACCCTGCGACGGAAGACCCGAACCTCGAAGCCGCGACCGACGCTCCCGAGCAGGCTCAGGCCACCGAAGGGGGCAACGAGGCCCAGATCGCGGCGCTCCAGAACGAGCGCGACGACCTCAAGGACAAGCTGCTGCGCACGCTCGCCGAGATGGAGAACCTGCGCCGTCGCACCGAGCGCGAGATCGCCGATGCGAAGGCCTATGCGGCGACGAGCTTCGCCCGCGACATGCTCGGCTCCTCGGACAATCTGCGCCGGGCGCTCGAGAGCGTGCCGGACACTGCGCGCGACGCCGCCGACGCCACGCTCAAGGCACTCTATGACGGCGTCGAGCTGACCGAGCGCGAGCTGCTGAAGACGCTGGAGCGTCACGGCGTGCGCAAGATCGACCCGCTGGGCGAGAAGTTCGACCCGCACCTGCATCAGGCGATGTTCGAGGCGCCCGATCCGGCCACGCCCAAGGGCATGGTCTCCAAGGTGGTCCAGGTCGGCTACAAGATCGGCGAGCGCGTGCTGCGCCCTGCCCTCGTCGGCATCTCGGCCGGCGGCCCCAAGGCCGAGCAGGGCGGCGACAAGCCCACGAGTCACTGATCGATGTTCGAGGGCGCCGGCGTCGCCATCTTCGCGCTGACCGGAGCCCTCGTCGCCGCCCGCAAGGGCATGGACCCCTTAGGCTTCATCCTGCTCGCGACCGTCACCGGCGTCGGCGGCGGCACGCTGCGGGAGCTGCTGCTCGGCCATAGCGCGCGCTGGGTGCACGATCCGACCAGCGTGATCATCTGCACCGTGGTGGCGATCGGCGCCTGGGCGCTGGCCTATCTGCGCCCCGGCATTCTCGAGGGCTGGAGCGGGCGCAAGCTGCTGCTCTGGAGCGACGCCGCCGGCCTCTCGATGTTCGCCGTCAGCGGGACCCTGATCGGGCTCGAAGCCGGCGCGCCGGTCCTGTCCGCCATCGCGCTCGGTGCCATGACCGCCACCTTCGGCGGCATCCTGCGCGACATCCTCGCCGGCGATAGGCCGATGGTGCTGTGGAGCCGGGAATTCTACGTCACCGCCGCAACGGCCGGCGCGGCGGTGACCGCCTTGCTCCATGGCCTTGGCCTGCCCGTCTATGCCGTGGCTCTCGGCGGGCTGGCGATGGGCTTCGGGCTCAGGGCCGGCTCGCTGCTGCTCGGCTGGTCCTTCCCGAAGCTGCCGGGCGGCACGGGCGAATAAATCCCGTTTGCGATGGGCAGTCCTCCCCCCGAGAAGCCGCGAAGCGGCGTCTCGAAGGACGGGGTCCATCATCTTCAATCCGGCTTCATCACGCGCCGCAGCGTCAGGTTGAGGCGCCCTCCCTCGGCCAGCAAGGTCGAGGAGCCCGACAGGACGCGGTCGATGCCGTGATAGGCGAGCCGCGCCGCGCCGCCGAAAACCAGCACATCGCCGGAAGCGAGCTTGAGGGAAGCCGTCTTGCCGCCACGCGTCGTCCCGCCGATGCGGAAGAGCGCGGCATCGCCGAGCGAGATCGAGAGCACCGGCGCGTCGAAATCCTGCTCGTCGCGATCCTGATGCAGCCCCATCTTCGCGCCGGCCGCATAATAGTTGACGAGGCAGGCCTCGGGCGGATGGGGATAGCCGGAAAGCTCCTCCCACAGCGCCAGCAGCGGTGCCGGCAGCAGCGGCCAAGGCTCCTTCGTCTCGGGATGGAGCGGCTGGTAGCGATAGCCGCTCTCGTCGGAAACCCAGCCGAGCGGGCCGCAATTCGTCATCCTGACCGAAAACGGCTTGCCGGTCTTCGGCATGCGCGGCTGGAAGAGGGGCGCCTGCCTGACCACCGCACGCAATTCGGCCAGCAGAGCGCCCTGCTCCGCGGCCGAGAGCCGGCCCGGCCAGTGGACGACGCCCGGGGCGACGGCGATCCGCGTCATGGCCAGCTCCGGGTCATGAGCTACAGCGTGTCGAGGCCGAGGACATCGGCCATGGAATAGAGGCCGGGCGCCCTGCCCCGGCCCCAGAGCGCCGCCCTGATCGCCCCCTGGGCGAAGAGGCTGCGATCCTCCGCGACATGGGCGAGTTCCAGCCGCTCGCCCGCTCCGGCGAAGATGACCTTGTGATCGCCGACAACGGTGCCGCCGCGCAGCGCGGCAAAGCCGATCGTGCCCGGATCACGGGCACCGGTGATGCCATCGCGGGCTGCGACACGCTGCTCGGCGAGGTCGACGGCGCGGCCGGCAGCGGCCGCCTCGCCCAGCAGCACGGCCGTGCCGGAGGGCGCATCGACCTTCATGCGATGGTGCATCTCGACGATCTCGATGTCCCAATCGGTGCCAAGCGTCGCCGCGACCTTCCGGACCAGCGCCGCCAGCAGATTGACGCCGAGACTCATATTGCCGGACCGGATAATCGGGATGCGCCGCGCCGTCTCCGCCAACGCCGCGAGATGCGCAGGTTCCAGCCCGGTCGTACCAACGACATGCAGGATGCCGGCATCGGCCGCGAGGCGCGCGAAGGCGACGGTCGCCTCCGGCGAGGTGAAATCGAACACGGCATCGCCCTGCGCGAAAGCGGCAGCGGGATCGCCCGTCACGGTCACGCCCAGCGGCGGCAATCCGGCGAGCGGACCGGCATCGGCGCCCAGGGCCGGCGAGCCCGGACGTTCGACGGCAGCGACCAGGCGGCATCCCTCAGCCTGATCGATGGCCTTGATCAGCATGCGCCCCATGCGCCCGGCGGCGCCGACGACGACGAGACGCATGTCACTCATGGGGCAGGCTCCGAAAGGGCTTCCGGACGGAAGCGGCAAGGCAGGACGACTAACGCAAGACGACCAAGGCGGGACGATTATCGCTATAAGCCGGTTCGTCGCGGCGCGACACCCGAAACCGCGCATGGCCGGGCGCATGCGAAAACGGCCGGGTTGCCCCGGCCGTGATGCGATTTTGTTGCAGGATCGCGGAGGTTCAGGCCGCCTGCTGGATCGCGGAGAGCTTCCACTCACCGCCACGCTCGCGCAGGAAGGTCCAGAACTCCTTGACCTCCTGCGGCGCGGTCGCGTTGCCGTCGACGACGCGGCCGCTCTTGCGGTCATAGAGAGCGTTGACCAGGCTGAAGCGCATCGAGACGGTGGCGTAGTCGGTGCTGCCCTCGCGCCAGGCCTCGGACAGGTCACCCTGCAGCAGCTTGACGTCGGAGACCCGGTCGACCACGCCGCGGCGGACGTTCTCGGTCAGATCCTCGTCGAAATAGCCGAACATCTCCGGGGTGACGCGCTGGCGCAGGCCGGCCTCGTCCTCGTTCGAATAGGCGGCGTTGACCTCGCCGAGCAGGCGCTCGAAGGCGCTGAAATCGGCGCCCTCAAGCTGGATCGGCGTGGTGGCCGGCTGGGCCGCGCCACCGCCGAAGCCGCCCATGCGGGCGGCAGCAGTCTGGGCCGCGTCAGGCTGCGCGCCATAGGCCTCGCGGCCATAGGGCGCGCCAGCGCCGGCGAGCTGCGGCTCGGACCGGCGGCGGAAGAAGCGGATGGCCAGCATGATGATGCCGGCGATCAGGCCGATCTGCAGCAAGAAACCGAGGATGCCCGCAAGCGAGGCCAGACCGCCGAAGAAGCCCGAGCCGCTGAGCATTCCGAACAGGCCGGCGCCGAGCAGGCCGGCGCCGATGCCCATCATCATGTTGCGGGCGAAGGACGGACGGGCCGCCTGCGCGGCAGCAGCGCCGGCGCCCATGCCGGGGTTGGCGACGGACGGCGAAGGGGCCGCGCTGCGCTGGAAGGACTGCGCGCCGCCGGGAATCGTATTGGTCGGGGCCGGGGCGCTGTTCGAGAACATCCCGCGGCTGCCCGAGCTGCGACCGCCACCGGGGCGCGCCTCGGCAACCAGCGGCACCAACATCAGGGCTCCAACAACCAGGGCGACGGCACGTCCGCGACGGGCGAGCGAGATCAAAGACATTGTTCCTCCCGGAGCCTCCATGGGCTCGACGGCGCTCAATATGGGAGAGGAACGCGCGCACCGCAAGATGGATGCTTGTTAACCGGCTGAAAGATCTCACTATTTCAAATCGGTGCATAATCATTCGTCGTGATCACTGACCTGTGGTAAGGTGTCGCATCGTCCTCTCCGCGGACGAAAGAAAGAGCGCCATGTTCGGACATGAACCGAGGCCTCACCGACATCGCCTGTTGAGCTGGCTCCTGGCGCTGGCCGTCCTGCTGCTGATCACCGAAGCCGCCGCCGCGGGAGAACCGGCCATTCCACTCGACGGCCCGCGCCTCGCCCAGGCACCCGAGCCGCTCTGCTTCTGCTGGAACAACGGCCGCAAGATCGCGGAGGGTTCGTCCTCCTGCATCCGCACCTCGCAGGGCCCGCGCATCGCGGCCTGCAGCCGCGTGACCAACCTGATGTCCTGGCAAGTGACGGAAACGCCCTGCCCCGAAAGCTGAGCCTTTCGTGCCAGCGATCCTGCGCAGGAGCGATCTTTCAAGCGAGCGATCTCGCGAAACAGAAACGCCGCCGGGACATCTCCCGGCGGCGTCATCATTTATGGCTCTTGTGGTCCTAGCGACTTCGAGACTGACCCTTGTGTCAGAACGCTCCCAGAACGATTGCCATCATGAAAACGAAGGCCGCACCCATGATCAACCGGTCGAGACGCAGCGTGACAGTCATCACACCCTCCTGTGTCATTGACCTGTCGCAGAAGCTACCAGAACTGGCAGCGGCCGCAAGGGGGCGGCACCGTGGCGGCATGGTGGCGAAGGCTAGATCATGCTTAAACTTGCGTTAAATCCTTGAATAGATTTGGGGATATTTCTGATGCCGGCAGTCGCGCAACCGGCGCCCGGAGAGGCTTCCCAAGTCGTTGCAGCACTCTTCTCCGGACTCTTCCGCATTGACCTCGGACTGAACGGCGCACCGGGCCGGCGGCAGCGCAATCGGCATCCGTTAACGCGGGAAACGCCGGATTAAGTCGGCATTCACCACTCCGCCAAAGTTAATCCGGCTGTGGCGGCCGGGGCGCAGTCGGTTGAGAAACCATTCACCAAACGCTTCGCATTTGAATGGTCATGCGACGCGTAAAACTCGCCCTCATCGCAGTTGGTCTGGCCGGCGCCGCCGGGCTGGCCGGCTGCGGCAAGTTCCAGAAACCGCAGCGCGCTCCCTGGCGCGATCAGGCGGAAGCCACCTGCATGAGCTCCGGCCAGGTGCAGCTCTCGAGCTATGTCAGCCTGCGCGGCAAGGCGATCGACGGGCCGGGCGTCTGCGGCATGCAGCAGCCGCTCAAGGTCACCGCCCTGCAGAATGGCAGCGTCGCCCTGAAGAGCCCGGCCCTGCTCGCCTGCCCGGTCGTGGCAACGACCGACCAGTGGTTCGCCGAGGTCGTGCAGCCAGCCGCGATGAACATCTTCGGCGCGCAGGTGATCGAGATCCGCGCCGGTTCCTATTCCTGCCGCTCCATGAACAACGGCACCTATACGACGGCCACTTCGGAGCATGCCTATGGCAACGCCGTCGACGTGTTCTCCTTCCGGCTGAACGACAACCGCGTCGTCACGGTCAAGGAAGGCTGGCGCGGCTCGCCGGAGGAACAGAACTTCCTGCGCGAGGTCTTCGTCGGCGCCTGCACCTATTTCGGCACGGTCCTCGGGCCGGGCGCCGATCCGATGCATTACGACCACATCCATATCGACCTCGCCCGCCATTCCAAGGGCCGGCACATCTGCAAGCCGATCATCAAATACACGCCGAACTACAACCTGCCGCCGCCGGATCCGGCCCGGACCTATTCCTCGGCGCAAAGCGCACCGGCGACCCAGCGGGACGGCGCTCCCGCCGCCACCGCCTATGCCGGCGGGCCGGCGCTGCGCCGCCCGAACGATGGCCCGCGCCCGCCCGGCGCCGTGCAGGGCGGCTATCCGGTCGCCAATAACGGCCAGGGCCAGGACCACAGCCTCGACGCCCAGATGCGGTTCCTCCAGGACTACGACGCACGCCGGCAGCAGGGCGGCCGTGCGCCGTACCGGCCGCAGCCTTTGCCCAGCGAGGCGCGCGGGCCGCTCACCCTGCCCGGCGCGGTCGAGCCGTCGGAGGAGGTCGTGCTCGGCGATGGCGGAGGTTCCGGCGTCGTCGACCAGCAGGGTTCGGAGGAGGCGCAGCCGATCACGCCGGAGCACGACCCCTTCGCCTACAGCTCAGGGCGCACGACGCGGCGCTGACCTAGGAAAGAATGTCGAGTTTCCGCGGAAATGCGCGGTCATCCCGGGCTTGACCCGGGATCTATGCAGGAGCGCCTACCGGAAAAGTTCTGGCATGGCTCCCGGATCTTCGCTTCGCTGCGTCCGGGATGACCCGTCGTTCCTCGGGGAACGCGAATTCAGGGCGCCGCCAGAACCTGGCGGCATTCCGGCGGCAGGGCATCGAGCGACATCGGCGGCTTGGGTTTCGGCTTCGGGCCAGGCTTTGGCTTCGGCGGATTGAAGATCGCCTCGCGCTGGCGTTCGACCCAGCCGGTGAGCTCGGCGCCACAGCCATCGCCGAAATTCGGCGGCTCCTGCGGCACACAGCTCGCCATGCCGGCCGGACAGGCCAGCCGGATATGGAAATGGTAGTTGTGGCCCCAGATCGGCCGGACCTTGTCGAGCCAGCTTTTGTCGGCGCCCGCCTCGCGGCAAAGAGCCACCTTCAGGGCCGGATTGACGAAGACGCGCTCCACCCTCGGCTCCGAGGCCACCGCCTTGATCAGGCGCGTATGGGCCGGCGTCCAGGCACGCGGGTCGACATCGCGCCAATCGGCCCGGGCCATGTTGACCGCCGGCATGTTCTCGCGCTGCTCCCCGTCGAGCCTGCTCTTCGGCATCGGCGTCAGCCAGATATCGGCATCGAGGCCGATCTGGTGCGAGGCATGGCCGGTCAGCATCGGCCCGCCGCGCGGCTGCGACATGTCGCCGACCAGAAGCCCGGACCAGCCGGTGATGCGCGGCACGTCGCGGGCGAGCTTCTCGAGATAGTCGATCAGGGCGGGATGCCCCCAGTTGCGGTTGCGGTTGAGCCGCATCACCTGCCAGCTCGGCCCGTCGAGAGGCAGCGCGGCGCCACCGGCAAGGCAGCCACGGGCATAGGAGCCGATGGCGCGCGGCGGCAGATGCGCCGGGGTCGCCTTCTGGCCGAAGAGCGAACGGGCGGCATCCGGCCAGGCGGCGATGTTGGCCGCGCGCGTCTTCGCCTCCTGATCGGCGGTGGACTGGGCCCTGGCCGCGAAGGGCACGAGGCCCGCCATGACGGTGAGGAGGGCAGCGATTCGTTTGGCGTGACGCATCGGCACAGAATCAGCGGCACTGCCCCTGGCGGTCAAGCCGCCGGATGGACAAGAGCGGATGCGGCAGGCAGCCTAGTGGCAAAAGGCGGGGCAACCGCCAGCCGCAACCGGAGGACCCCCATGCCAGAGCTCATAGACCGCCGCGCCCTGCTGGCCGGCACCGGCGCCGCACTGCTTGCATCCGGCGCCGGGCTTGCCCAGCAACCCTGGCCGCAAGGGCGGCAGGTCAAACTTGTCGTGCCCTTCACGCCCGGCGGGGCGACCGACGTGCTCGGGCGGCTCGCGGCCGACAAGCTCAGCCAGAGCTGGGGCAATGTGGTCGTCGTCGAGAACCGTCCCGGCGCCGGCAGCAATATCGGGATCGAGGCCGTCGCCAAGGCCGAGCCGAACGGCGACACGCTGCTGATCGCCTCGGTCGGGCTCGCCACGAACCGCTACCTCTATGCCAAGGTCAACTACGACCCGGTCAGGGATCTCGCGCCGATCACCATGGTGGCGCTGGTGCCGAACCTGCTCGTGGTGCGCAACGACCTGCCGGTCCAGAACGTCGCCGAGCTCGTCGCCTATGCCAAGGCCAATCCCGGCAAGCTGACCTATGCCTCCTCCGGCGTCGGCACCTCGCTGCACCTCTCGGGCGAGCTGTTCCAGAAGCTCACCGGCACGAAGATGGTGCATGTGCCCTATCGCGGCTCCTCCCAGGCGATCCAGGACCTGATGGGCGGTCGCGTCGACCTGATCTTCGACAACATCACCTCGGCCCTGCCGCAGGCCAAGGGCGGCGCCATTCGCGGGCTCGGCGTCACCACCGCCAAGCGCGCCCCGACGGCGCCGGAATATCCGCCGATCGGCGAGACGGTGCCGGGCTTCGACGTCTCGTCCTGGTTCGCGCTGTTCGCGCCRGCGAAGACGCCCCAGGCGATCATCGACAAGATCCAGGCCGATACCAAGGCCGGCCTCGCCGACCCCGCGCTGCGCGCCAAGATGGACGCGCTCGCCGCCGAGCCGGGCGGCTGGACGCCGGCCGAGCTCGCCGCCTTCCTGCAAGCCGAGCTCAAGAAATGGGGCGACCTGATCCAGGAGGCCGGGATCAAGGCCGAATAGAACGGAACAGTTGCGTCATGACCCGGGTTTTCCCGTCGAACGCGCCTGTCGGGCGCAAACGACAAGGAAAACCTCATGTCCACGCTTCTGATCGTTCTGGTGCTGATCCTGCTGCTTGGCGGGGGCGGCTATTACGGCCATCGCAGCTATGGCCCGGCCGGGCTCGGCGGCGTCGTCGGCCTCGTTCTGGTCGTCGTGCTGATCCTGTGGCTACTCGGCGCCATCGGCGGCGCTCCCGTCCACGTCTGAGGCCTTTGAACGGCGCCGATCAACTCCGATCGGCGCCATGCTCCCAGACGGCCACCGCCGCCGCCAGATCCTCGAGCGCGACACCGACCGATTTGAACAGCGTGATGCCGCCGCCCTCGACGCTGCCCTGAACGCGCCCATGGCAGAGATCGGCCAAGGTGCCGGCGACCTTGTCGGCGCTGTAGCTGCCTTCGGCGATCGCGACGGCGACGTCGCCGCCCTCCTCGATCGCCTTGGCGGAATCGACGACGACGCGGGCGCGCTGCAGCGCATCGGCATCGGCCTCGCGCATCTGCATGGTGAAGCCGCCGATCAGGTCGAGATGAGCCTCGCGCTTGAGCCAGTGGCCATGGATCAGTGGCTCGGTCGCGTTGGTGGCGCAGGAGATGATATCGGCGGTGCGGACCTCGCCTTCGAGATCGGTCGTGGCGCGGGCCTCGATTCCGTCCTTCGCGAGTTCGGCGACAACGGCCTCGGCCGCCTCCGGCCGCCGCGCCCAGATCGCGATGTCGGTGAGCGGCCGCACCGAACGATGCGCCTTGATGATGAAGGGGGCGAGCGCGCCGGCACCGACCATCACCATATGGCTGGCTTCCGGATTCGACATGTAGCGCGAGGCCAAAGCGGAGGCTCCCGCAGTGCGCCAGAGCGTCAGCCGGTTTCCGTCCATCACCGCGAGCGGGCGCCCCGTCGTGCCGTCCATCAGCAGATAGGCCCCGAGGACGCCCGGCAGGTTGCGCTTGCCGTTGCCGAAGAAGACCGAGAGGATCTTGGTGCCGATATAGGGCTTTTCAGCCGCCGGACCGCTCCAGGCCGGCATGGTCAGCAGGATCGCGTCGTCCTCGCCGGGCCGTTCGATCGCATATTGCCCGCGCTTGGGCGCGATGACCTCGCTGCGGAAGGCGTCGTCCAGAATGTCGATCAGGGCGGGATAGCTCAGGGCCGCGTCGATTTCGGCCACATCGAAAAGGCGCATCGAGAACTCTTTGCTTTACCGCTTTGTCTGGACGCGAACCGGTATCCGCTTCGCTTGCGAAATGGCCTGCCGCCTCGGCTTTTCCCGAAAACCGCAGGCGATTTTTCGGGCCGATAGCTCGATCGCCGTGCGTCCTATCGGACGCAAAGTGACGATCTAGCTCTTTGTTTTTGCATCGGATTTTTCCGAAACATGGATTCCACTTTTCGGTCCGATGCTTTAGTTCCGCCCGTCGGTCAGGGCAGGCAGCGCCGAATCCGGCACGGCCGAGCGCAGCGCCTGCGTCTCGGAGCGCAGCGCCTCGACCTCGCGGCGGCCACGGCGCGCGGCCTTGCGGTGCTTGCCCTGGGCGAGCCAGGAGGCGAGCCCCCCGACGAGAACGCCGAGGAAGATCGCCGCCAGCACCACGGCGAAGAGCGGCACATCGTAGGAGAGCGCCGGCAGATCGCGGCTGAGCGGGTCGAACGAAACGCGCACCGCCCCACGGTTGGCAACCGAAAACAGCACGATCAGCAACGCGACCGGCACCAGAACCAACGCCTTGAAGAAGGCTTTCATCAGCGTCTCCGTGACGGTGCCGCCGGAGCGGCCGGCGGCGCCAGTGCCATCCGGCATTTCCCGGAAACACCGAACACCTCTAGCGCCTTGCTTTATCGCATTGTCTTCAAGCGAGCCGGCGTCCGCTCCGCTCAAAGATGCTCGGGGCTCAGGCCTTGCCGTTCAGGCGCAGGCGCAGCTCCTTGCCCGTCTTGAAGACGGGCACGAATTTCTCCTCGACCTCGACGGCATCCCCGGTGCGCGGGTTGCGGCCGATGCGGGCCGAGCGCGCCTTGCGGGAAAAGGCGCCAAAGCCGCGCAGCTCCACCCGGTCCCCACGCTCCAGCGCCTTCACGACCTCGTCCAGGATGGCCGAGACGATGTTCTCGATGTCGCGCTGATAGAGATGTGTGTTGCGGTCGGCAATCCGCTGGACGAGTTCCGATTTAATCATCGCTGGAATATAACCATCTGTATCAACATCACTTTTCAGCCGCAGGCTGCCAGAGCGCCAGAGGCTCGTCAAGCCGCAAGCCAACGGGCTGATCCGCCGCCCGCGCAATCGTCGCCGCCAGCCCGTCGAAGCCGGCGAGACGCGCCGCCACCTCTGCGAGGCTCCACAACCCGAAGCTCGACGAGCTGCTGCGCGGGCGCCAGTCGCGCACCTTCAGATCCTTGGCGACCTTCTTCTCGCGCTCAAGCCAGGCGATGCCCTCGCGCTCGCCGCCGAGCTCGTCGATCAGCTTCAGGCCCAGCGCCTGCCGGCCGGAAAAGACGCGTCCATCGGAGGCCGTGCCGAGCTGCGTATCGTTGAGGCTGCGCCGGTCATGCACCATCTGCTTGAACCAGCGATAATTGTCGTCGACCACGCTCTGCAGGGCGGCGCGAGCCTCAGGTGAGGTCGGCTCGAAGCCGTTCGGCGCGGCCTTCAGCGGGCTCGACTTGATCTCCTCGACCTTGACGCCGACCGTGCCCAGAAGCTGGCTGACATTGGGATACTGGAAGAGCACGCCGATCGAGCCGACGAGCGAGGTCTCGCGCGCGACGATGTGGTCGGTGCTCATGGCGGCGATATAGCCACCGGAGGCGGCAAGGCCGCCCACGACCGTCACCATCGGCTTCTTGGCCGCGAGCTCGCGCAGCGCGATGTGCAGCGCCTCGGCGCCGGAGGTGGTGCCGCCCGGGCTGTTGATGTCGAGCACGACGCCCGAGACAGCATTGCTCTCGCCGACCGACTTGATCAGGTCGAGCGTGCGGCGATCCCCCGAGATGAAGCCGGAGATGGAGATGCGGGCGATATGGGCGCTCGACAGCGAGGTCGCGCCGTCGCCCCGCCAGGCGAGGCCGCCGATCACCGCAGCCGCGATCACCCCGAGCACCGCCAGCACGCGCCAGAGCGTCAGCTTACGCCTGAGGCYGCGGCGGTCGGCAAGCAGATCGGCATCGGACGCCATCGGGAAACTCCTGTCGGCTGCGGGCCCGTGATGTAGCCCCGTCACGCTGGACGGGCAAGGCGTTACGCCGCGACCGAGGCGCGCGCCCGGTCGAGAGCGAGCAGCGCGAGCCCGCTCGCGACCGAGCGGAAGGCATCGCCGATATGGACCTTCTCGGCGCCGAAGCGCCGGTCGAAGAGCTGCCGCACCGCCGGCACATGCGAGGTGCCGCCGGTCATGAAGACGGCCTCGATCCGCCCTGCCGCGATGCCGGCCTCGGCCAGAGCCCGGTCGAGCGCCGCCTCGATCGCGCCGACATCCTCCGCGATCCAGCGCTCGAAATCGCTCCGGCGGATCGGGCTTTCGATGGTCACGCCCACCTGATTGAAGCGCAGCACCGTCTCATCCTGCTCCGAGAGCGCGATCTTCGCAGCCGAGACGGCGCGATAGAGCTCGTAGCCGAGGTCGTATTCGATCACGGTCAGCAGGTCCTCGAGCTTGCCGGGCTCGACCGCCTCGCGGATCAGCGCATTGAGTTCGGCCATGGTCTCCCGGCTCTTCATCAGAGAGAGCTTGTGCCATTGCGCGAAGGCGGCGTGGTAATGCGCCGGAACCGGCAGCAGCTTGTCGAAGGAGCGGTACTGCGTGCCCTTGCCGAGCGCCGGCGAGACGGCGTGCTCGATAATCCGGTAGTCGAAGGTGTCGCCGGCGACGCCGACACCGGCATGGGAGAGCGGGATGGCTTCCAGCCCCGCGCGCTCGCCGGGCTCGAAGCGCATCACCGAGAAGTCGCTGGTGCCGCCGCCGAAATCGGCGACCAGCATGGTCTGCGGCGTCTTCAGATCGCGCGCATACCAATAGGCGGCGCCCAGCGGCTCATAGGCGAAATCGACCTGATCCATGCCGGCCTTGCCGTAGGAGCCCTTCAGGCGCCCGAGCGCCAGCTCCTCGTCCGGCCGCTCGCCGGCGAAGACGACGGGGCGGCCCGAGACCAGGGGCAGCGCCGAAGCATCCTCCAGCCCTTCCGTCAGATCGCCGAGGAAGACGCCGATCAGGTCTTCAAGCTGGTAGAGCTTGCCGAAGAGCCGCGTCTCCTGGAAGGCGCGGCTGGAAAGATGCGTCTTGAGCGATTGCAGGAAGCGATGCTCGCTGGTCATGCCGAGCGCCATGTCGAGGGCATCGGGGCCGCTGACATGGGTGATGCGGGACTGCGGCGGCCGCCCCTCGCGCCAGAACATCAGCGCCGAGCGATAGGCATCGACCGCGCCCTGCTTCGTGGCGAAGGAACGCGTCACGACCGAGCCGTCGGCGCCAGCCAGCGCGACGACGCTGTTGGTGGTGCCGAAATCGATGCCGATGGCGGCGGGGGTCATGGCG
Source organism: Allobosea sp. TAB14 (assembly GCF_052113865.1). NCBI lineage: Bacteria > Pseudomonadati > Pseudomonadota > Alphaproteobacteria > Hyphomicrobiales > Alloboseaceae > Allobosea > Allobosea sp. TAB14. The sequence goes on from NZ_JBFRDQ010000007.1 coordinate 28,696, forward strand.
AGATCCTTTTGTGGCGTCATGGTCGGGCTTGACCCGACCATCCCGGAAACCAGTGAATTCTGGTCACGAGATTTCCGGGTCTGCGCGTCGTTCATCCTTGGGCCGACCGAAGGTCGGACCCGCGGGCTCCGCCCGAGAATGACGGGTCGAGCCGAAACAAAAGCCCGCGCGGATTGCTCCGCGCGGGCTGTCTTGGATGTCCGGCCGCCGAAGCGGCCGAAACCTCACTTCTTGTCGGTGGTCGTGGCCTTCTTGAGGGCCGCGCCGAGGATGTCGCCGAGCGAGGCGCCGGAGTCGGCGGAGCCGTACTGCGCCATCGCCTCCTTCTCCTCGGCCATCTCCAGAGCCTTGATCGAGACCTGGATCTTGCGGGCCTTCTTGTCGAAGAGCACGACACGGGCGTCGATGCGCTCGCCGGCCGCGAAGCGCTCGGGGCGCTGCTCGGAACGGTCACGCGCCAGCTCGGCCCGCTTGATGAAGGTCATCATGTCGGTGTCGGCGATCTTCACGTCGAGACCGGACTCCTTCACCTCGACCACCTCGCAGGTGACGATCTGGCCCTTCTTGAACTCGCCGGCATCCACGAAGGGATCGCCGCCGAGCTGCTTGAGGCCGAGCGAGATGCGCTCCTTCTCGACGTCCACATCGAGAACGACGGCCTGCAGGACGTCGCCCTTCTTGTATTCCTCGATGACCTGCTCGCCCGGACGGTTCCAGTCGAGATCCGAGAGATGGATCATGCCGTCGATGTCGCCTTCCAGGCCCAGGAACAGACCGAACTCGGTCTTATTCTTGACCTCGCCCTCGACCGTCGAACCGGCCGGGTGCTGCTCGGCGAAGACTTCCCACGGGTTGCGGAGCGTCTGCTTGAGGCCGAGCGAGATGCGGCGCTTGACCGGATCGACCTCGAGGATCGCGACGTCGACTTCCTGCGAGGTCGAGACGATCTTGCCGGGGTGGACGTTCTTCTTGGTCCAGGACATCTCGGAGACGTGGATGAGGCCTTCGATGCCAGGCTCCACTTCGACGAACGCGCCGTAGTCCGTGATGTTGGYGACGCGACCCTTGAGGCGCGTACCGACCGGATAACGCTCGGCGATGCCGTCCCACGGATCGGCCAGCAGCTGCTTGATGCCGAGCGAGATGCGGTGCGTGTCCTGGTTGATCTTGATGATCTTGACCTTGACCGTCTGGCCGATGGTCACGACCTCCGACRGATGGTTCACGCGGCGCCACGCCATGTCGGTGACGTGCAGCAGGCCGTCGATGCCGCCGAGGTCAACGAACGCACCGTATTCGGTGATGTTCTTGACGACGCCGTCGATGACCTGGCCCTCTTCGAGCGAGGCGACGAGCTCGGAGCGAGCCTCGGCGCGGGTCTCTTCGAGGACGGTGCGGCGCGACACGACGATGTTGCCGCGGCGGCGATCCATCTTGAGGATCTCGAAGGGCTGCGGCTGGCCCATCAGCGGGCCGACGTCGCGGATCGGACGGATGTCGACCTGCGAACGCGGCAGGAAGGCCACGGCACCGTCGAGGTCGACGGTGTAGCCGCCCTTGACGGTGTTGAAGATCATGCCGGAGACCTTCTCGCGAGCCTCGAAGGCCTTCTCGAGCTTGACCCAGCTCTCTTCGCGGCGAGCCTTGTCGCGCGAGATGACGGCTTCGCCGAGCGCGTTCTCGATCCGGTCCAGATAGACCTCGACCTCGTCGCCGACCTTGATGTCCTGATCACGGCCGGGGCCGTTGAATTCCTTGAGCGCGACGCGCCCTTCCGTCTTCAGGCCGACATCGATGATCGCCATATCCTTCTCGATGGCGACGACCTTGCCCTTGATGACGGAGCCTTCCATCGCTTCGTTGCGCGAGAAGGACTCTTCGAGCAGGGCGGCGAAATCCTCGCGACCCGCGCTGTAGCTTTCAACTGCTGACATGTAATCTCCTGGAAGCCGGCCGCGTATCCCGCGGATGTCCGGCATGGGCCCCTGGCTGGTGCTGCACACCGGATCGTCGCCTGCGGCGCCTCCTCTTCGAAGGCTTCCGGCTCCTGAGAGCCGGTGGGCACCGGGCCACCGGTTCGATCCGTATCCTGAGGGGCGCTCCCAACACAAAACGGGAGCCGGTCTCGCTGACCGCCCCCGGCTCATGATCGATCACGACCCTTCGGACACGCCGGATTTAATGCAAGCTCCGCGCGAGAGCAAGGGCCACCGGGCGAGAGCGGCCGCGCAACGCCTTCCTTTCCCTCGCCGAGCGGCCCCGCCACACGGGTCACGCAGCGTCAAGATCAAGATGAAGGGTGCGGGTTTCGCGCGCAGCGGGTTTCGTGCCAGTCTGGCGCCGACAGGGCACGGGCTTGGGGAGAACGCTTCATGGGCTGGATCATTCTGGGGCTGATCGTCGTCCTCGCGATCTATGCGGTGATGACCTATAACGGGCTCGTCGCGATGCGGCAGCGCGTCAACCAGGCCTTCGCCGACATCGACGTCCAGCTCAAGCAGCGGCACGACCTGATCCCGAACCTCGTCGAGACGGTGAAGGGCTACGCAACCCACGAGAAATCGACGCTGGATGCCGTGATCGCCGCCCGCAACGCGGCGCAGGGCGCGAGCAGCGTCCATGACAAGGCGGCAGCCGAGCAGCAGCTTTCCGGCGCGGTCGGGCGGCTGCTAGCGCTGGGCGAGGCCTATCCCGACCTCAAGGCCAGCGCCAATTTCCAGCAGCTCCAGGTCGATCTCGGCAATGTCGAGGACAAGCTCGCGGCGGCGCGGCGCTTCTTCAACAATGCGGTCGGCGAGTTCAACGCCGCGATCCAGGCCTTCCCCGCCGTGCTCTTCGCGCCGCAGATGGGCTTCACCCAGCGCGAGTTCTTCGATGTCGGCCCGGAAACCCGGGCCCAGATCGAGGTCGCGCCCAGCGTGAAGTTCTGACGGAAGGCCGGCGCTTACGGCCTGAAGCGCGTCACGACCCTGCGGATTCGCTCCTGCGTGTCAGGTCTTTGGTGTTTCGCATGTCGTTTTCACAAAACCGCTGCGCACTTTCGCGCGACATGCTTTAGGGAGCGGCAGCGATGGCGCAGGCCTTCGGGCTCTACACCCATCAGCGCAACAACCGGATCAGGTCCAACTTCCTGATCGCCGGGCTCTTCCTGCTGGTCTATCTCACGACCTGGGGGCTGCTGCTCGTCGCCTATGGCTATGGCGGCGTGCCCTATGGCCGCAGCGCCTTCTCGGAAGCCAACCGGATATTCCTGTCGTGGTTTCCGTTCGTCACGCTGGCGACGATCCTGTGGGTCTTCATCGGCTTTCGCATGAACGTCGCGCTGATCGGGGCGGTGACCGGCTCGCAGGGCATCACCCAGGCGGAGAACCCCAAGCTCTACCGGATGCTCGAGAATCTCTGCATCTCGCGTGGCCTGCCGATGCCCCGGCTCGCGATCATGCAGAGCGATGCCCTCAACGCCTTCGCCAGCGGCGTCAACGACAAGCAGTTCACCGTGACCGTCACCAGCGGCCTGCTGGCGCAGCTCGACGACCGGGAGGTCGAGGCCGTGCTGGCGCATGAGCTGACGCAYATCCGCAATGGCGACGTCCGGCTGATGGTCGTCGCCGTGGTGATCGCCGGCGTGATCTCCTTCGTCGGCGAGATGATCTTCCGCGGATTCGGCCGCAGCCGGATCAGGATGTCGTCGGACGATTCCAAGAAGGGCAACGGGCTCGCCGTCCTCGTCGGCGTCGCGGTGATCGCGATCTCCTGGTTCCTTGCCATCCTGATCCGGCTCTCGCTGTCGCGCTCGCGGGAATATCTCGCCGATGCCGGGGCGGTGGAATTGACCAAGAACCCCGACGCGATGATCTCGGCCCTGCTCAAGATCTCGGGCCGGGCCGATATCGACGGCGTGCCCTCCGGCGTCATGGACATGTGCTTCGAGAACGATCCGGACGATTTCGCCGACCTGTTCTCGACCCACCCCTCCGTCACCAAGCGCGTGCAGGCGCTGATCGAGACCGCCGGCGGGCGCATGCCGGCGATGCCGCCGCACCCGCCGAAGCTCGCCGAGCGACAGGACCTGCCGACCATGGTCGAGGAGAGCGTCGCGCGCGGGCCGTGGTCGCGCCCGCCGCAGGGGCCCGCAGCGGGCTGATCAGGCGGTAAGCTTGCCCGGATCGATCTCGAAGACGAGCGGGTAGAAGGTGTCCCAGCGACTCCAGCGCTTCGAGCCCGCTTCGCTCACCGCCCAGAGCTTGCCATCGGGAGCGCAGCCCAGATCCTCGATGCCGCCGGGGGCCGGATAGCGCGCCAGCACCGCGCCGGTCTTCGGATCGAGACGCGAGAGAAAAGCCGGCCTGTTTCCGGCGCTCTGCGAGAGCCAGAGGTCGCCCTTCGGATCGAAGGTGGCACCCTGCACGATCTGCGGCAGCGGCAGGGTCAGCGTCGCATCCTCCGGCTCCACGGGCTTTTCGTCGCCGGGCAGGAGGCGCTCCGCCGGCACGGCGTAGAGGCTGGGCGCGCCCGTGCGGCGAAAGGCTCCGAACCAGAGCATCCCGCCGGACGCGGCCAGAAAGGACGGCCCCATCGTCTTGTCGATCAGCCTCTCGCCGAGCGGGACGCATTCGCCGGTGTCGCAGGAACGCGCGAAATCGAGCGACAGCAGCCGCCCGGAATTGGCGACGAAGACGGTCTCCCCGAGCACCGCGAGGCCGCCGGGATGGCCATAGGTGGCCGGCAAGGCGAAGCTGCCGAGCAGGCGTCCGTCCCTGCGCGCGAGGCGGAAGACGCGGGCCGGACCATTATCCTGCTCCAGCGTCTCGCTCCGGTAGGCGGCGACGAGGATCTCGTCGCGGAAAACCGTGAGCCCCTGCGGCACGAAACCGTCATTCAGCCCCGGAGCCCAGTAGCGGCGCCCGATCGCCTGCTCGTTCGGCACCGCTCCGAGCTCACGCGCATCATAGTGCGGCTCGTCCCCCGGCAGGCGCGGCCGCGCCAAGGCGGCGGGGGCGAAGAGGAGACCTGCTGCCGCGACGAATGCGCCGCGGCGCGTGAGGCCAGCAGCCTCAGCGGCCATCGCGAGCCCAGTCGAGCGCTTCCTCGAGGCGGTCGTCGCCCCAGAACAGCTCGTTGTCCCCCGTGACGAAGAAGGGCGCGCCGAAAATGCCGATCGACTTGGCGTACTCGATCTCCGCGCGCAGGCGGCCCTTCACCTCTTCGCTGCGCGAGAGGGATATCGCGCTGCCAGGATCGCCGCCCGCCTCCTTCAAGGCGGCGCTGAGCACGGCCTCCTCGGCGATGTTGCGGCCTTCGCAGAACTGGGCCCGGAAGAGGGCCTTGGAGAAGGCCGGCGTCCAGCCACCATCCCGCCCGGCGAGAGCCAGCCGGGCCGCGGTCAGCGAATTCTGCGGAAAATTCTCAGGCTTGACCATCGTGATGCCCTGCCGGCCGGCGCGCCTGGCCGTGTCGCGCCACATATAGCGACCCTTGCTCGGATAGAGCGCGAAGGGCGACGTGGTCCAGCCCTGGGCTGCGAAGATCGGGCCGAGCAGGAAGGGGCGCCAGCGCAGCTCGACGCCGGCATTTTCGGCCAATTGCTCGATTCTCAGGGCGCTCAGGCAGGAATAGGGCGACGCGAACTCATACCAGAAGTCCAGAACGGGACGATTCGGCATTCAGCCTCCGAATTAGGTGGTCATGTCGTGTCGCGCCCGAGCGAGCCTGCGCCCTTCGGGATACGACTGCAAGCGCCGCGAAAGGGCGCGCGGCGATACCCATCGGCGCCTGGCGGCACCGATCCATCACGGAACGACGCGAGATCGATCAGAAGGTTCCGATTGCGTCGCCCCGATGGCTGCGATAGTGCGCCATTGCGTCCGAAACGCGGCCCGAGCGGCCGCCGGAACATTTCCGCGCTTCTTCGAACCGCGAAAATGCTCTAGGTCGTTGTTTTGTCGCATTTTCTTCACGCGGATCGATACCCACTCCGCTCGAAAATGCTCTAGCTGGAATTTGACACAGATGGCTGACAGCAGCGTGAAGAAGGTCGTTCTCGCCTATTCCGGCGGTCTCGACACCTCGATCATCCTCAAATGGCTGCAGACCACCTATCGATGCGAGGTCGTGACCTTCACCGCCGATCTCGGCCAGGGCGAGGAGCTCGGCCCGGCGCGCGACAAGGCGCTGCTGCTCGGCATCAAGCCCGAGAACATCTTCATCGAGGATCTGCGCGAGGAGTTCGTGCGCGACTTCGTCTTCCCGATGTTCCGGGCGAATGCGCTCTATGAGGGCGTCTATCTGCTGGGAACCTCGATTGCACGGCCGCTGATCGCCAAGCGCCTGATCGAGATCGCCGAGAAGGTCGGCGCCGATGCCGTCTCCCATGGGGCGACCGGCAAGGGCAACGACCAGGTCCGCTTCGAGCTGACCGCCTATGCGCTGAAGCCCGACATCGCGGTGATCGCGCCCTGGCGCGAATGGGATCTGCGCTCGCGCGAGCAGCTCATCGCCTTCGCCGAGCAGCACCAGATCCCGATCGCGAAGAACAAGCGCGGCGAAGCGCCGTTCTCGGTCGACGCCAACCTGCTGCACGCCTCCTCGGAAGGCCGCGTCCTCGAGGACCCGAACGAGGAAGTGCCGGACTATGTGTTCTCGCGCACGATCTCGCCGGAGGAAGCGCCGGACAAGCCGACCGTCATCACCATCGGCTTCGAGAAGGGCGACGCGGTCTCCATCGACGGCCAGAAGCTCTCCCCGGCGACGCTGCTCGCCAAGCTCAACGACCTCGGCCGCGACAATGGCATCGGCCGGCTCGACCTGGTCGAGAACCGCTTCGTCGGCATGAAGTCGCGCGGCATGTACGAGACGCCCGGCGGCACGATCCTGCATGTCGCCCATCGCGCGATCGAGTCGATCACGCTCGACCGCGGCGCGGCGCATCTCAAGGACGAGATCATGCCGAAATATGCCGAGCTGATCTATAACGGCTTCTGGTACTCGCCCGAGCGCGAGATGCTGCAGGCGCTGATCGACAAGAGCCAGGAGTTCGTCGCCGGCGAAGTCCGCCTCAAGCTCTACAAGGGCGGCGTCCATGTCATCGGCCGCTCCAGCCCGTACTCGCTTTATGACCAGGATCTCGTCACCTTCGAAGAGGGCGCGGTCGCCTACGACCATCGCGATGCGGCCGGCTTCATCAAGCTCAACGCGCTGCGCCTGCGCACGCTCGGCCAGCGCAAGAAGAAGCTGGGGCTGTAAGGCGGCCGAACTCCACCATCGCCCGGCACACGCGATAGCGCGTGCCGGGCACGCTTTATGAACCGCGGCCCTGTTCGCGCGTTCAGCACTCACCTTTCATCGTGAGTGCCTTTGCATGAACCGTTTCGCTCCGCTTGCCGTTCTTGCCACGCTGCTGGCCGCCGCACCTGCCTCGGCACAGGAAGTGCCGCCCGGCAGCAAGCCGGCAACGCCGGAGATCGCGACCTGCAAGAGCGCGGCCCTGCAGGCGGTGTCCGCGAAGGAACCGGATATCAAGGACATCTATATCGACGAGGACGGCGCCACCGTCGCCGTGTCGGAATCGAAGATCGAGGCGATCCCGGTGACGCGCATCGTCATGGCCGAGGCCTATCTGCAGACCGACCGCTCCGACAAGCCACGCCGCTTCCTCTGCCTGCTCGGCGAGAAGAACAAGGTGCTGCTGACCTTCTTCACCTCGCGCTGAGGCGCGCGGCAACGGGGCTCAGCTTTCGTCGATGACCTGCGTCGCGGGCCGGTCGCGGCCATCCGCCAGCTCCTCGTGCCACCGGCCGTCCCCGTCCTGATAGACGATTCCGTCCGTGTTGCCGGCGAGCGTCTGGCGAGCCGCGGCCGAGGTGGCCGCCTTCAGCGCGGCCTCATGCGAGCGAAAGGTTTCCGACAGAACGTCGCCAACCTTATAGGCCCAGCCACCATCATGCTCGACGACTTCATACCTGACGATCGGCATGGCAACCTCCGTTCAAAAACCGGAAACCTCGCCCGCGAGCTCAGGTTCCGGCCTGCTGCGAAAGGAAACGGCGTAGATCCTCGACCTGTTCAGGCTCGAGGGCTCTCTTCGGCAGGATTTGATAGGTCGCGGGATGCGGCCAGAGCAACAGCAATCTCTCGTTCTCGAGCCAGCGCCAATAGATCGGCCAGCGATTCATCGCATGGCCGGAGGTGGTTTCCGAGGTGAGGCCCTCCTCGTTCCAGCGGTAGTGCAAGGGAGCCTGGAAGGCCGGCACGACGCGAAAATTGCGCCGCGCGGCGCGGGGGCCGAGCAGCAGGACGATCAGGACCGGCAGGCCGAACACCAACAGAAACGCGCCGAAGGCGCAGAGCAGCGCGGCCCCAGCCAGCCCGCCGGGCAATTCCCCATTCAGCGACAGCGTGAAAAGGACAACGGCGACGATCCACAGCAGCAGTTGCTTCCACCGCCCCGACGGATTGCGCAAACTGTCGTGCAGGATCAGCCTCTGTGCCGCGACGAGATCCGCCTCGCCGATCTCGACAATGGCCTCCCGCCGCATCGACAGCCTCGCCTTTGCGCCTCGCCTCAGGCCTCGCCCTGATCCGCCGCGCGCAAGCTCTCGAGCGCCGGCATCGAGGTGATGTGATAGCCGGCGTCGACATGATGGACGTCGCCGGTCACGCCGCCGGAGAGGTCGGAGAGATAATACAGCGCAGAGCCGCCAATCTCGTCGAGCGTCACCGATTTGCGCAGCGGCGAATTCGCCCTCTGCCAGGACAGCATGGCGCGCGCATCGGAGATGCCGGCGCCGGCCAGCGTACGGACGGGCCCGGGTGAGAGCGCGTTGACGCGGATGCCGCGCGGGCCGTAGTCGCCGGCGAGGTAGCGCACGCTCGCTTCCAGTGCCGCCTTGGCGACGCCCATGACGTTGTAGTTCGGCATGAGGCGCATCGAGCCGCCATAGGTCAGCGTGATGATGCTGCCGCCATGCGGCATGCGCTCGGCCGCCCGCTTCGTCGCCTCGGTGAAGGAGAAGCAGGAGATCACCATGGTGCGCGAGAAGTTCTCGCGGCTGGTGTCGGCATAGAGGCCCTTGAGCTCGTTCTTGTCCGAGAAGCCGATGGCGTGGACGAGAAAATCGAGCGTATTCCGCTCGGGATCGCCGCCCCAGGCCTCGTCGAGCTTGGCGAAGGTCGCATCGACCGAGGCGATGTCCTCGACATCGCAGGGGATGACGAGGTCAGAGCCGATGCTCTGCGCCAGCGGCTTCACACGCTTGCCCAGCGCCTCGCCCTGATAGGTGAAAGCGAGTTCGGCGCCATGCGCGTGGAGGGTCTTCGCGATGCCCCAGGCAATCG